>CANQVR010000009.1 GCA_947627375.1 uncultured Bacilli bacterium
TAAAGTCTCGCCCTTGACAGATTCTAAGACTAACTGCACTATATAAAAATAGTGGGAACTTACAATTTTATTTAATGCTATATAGAGTTTTACTTGCATAAAATATAAAAATTTGGTATAATATAAAACATTCAGGAGGGATAGGTTATGAAAAGAAAATTAAAGAAATTGTTATTATTAATTTTAATTGGTATATTTACCTTTTCATCAACAAATATCGTTAGTGCGATAAGTTCTAGAGGTGATTTACCAATAAGTTACGAGATAGTTGGATTTAATGTATTTATATTCAATGATCAAGGAATGACTCAAACACAAAGTAAAGTTACTAACGAAAGTATTAAACATTTTCCTGTTAGGGAACTACAATATACTACAACTGATGAAATAAAAATGGAACATGGATATACACTTGTTTCTACTCAACTTAATGTTGATGGTGGTGTTCAATCTTTAGAAAAGATTGCTGAAAATATTGTAAGTGAGAATAAAAGTAATTTAAATGGTGGTAAAGATGGTAAATATCTTATTACTTTCTCAGTAAAATATAAACTTACTTTACCTGATAATACTTCAGTTTATGATTCAGATTATGCTAATGTATTTAGTGGTGATCAAAAATTATTAAAAGAAGAAAACAAAGCTAATGAGACAGTTGGTTTAGATCAAATGTTAATAGCAGGTGTTTATGATTCAACAACTAATACAGTTGATTGGAATAATCAAGCACAATATCATTATGATGTTTCTGCTAATATGACACATATCTTTACATCACGTTCTCACCTTATGCCTAATTATGATCAATATTTAATATTTACAAATGATAAGAAACCTGGAGATGTAAATATTGAAGATGTATATCATCATGTAATGTCAGAAAATTATGGAGAATCATATAGATATATGATGTATATTAACAATACATCTACATCAACTGAAGGTGATAAACCAAATGATAATCAACCTTCAACAGATGAACCTTCTACTGAACCTACACCTAATGTTCCTAATACAGATGATAACAAACCTTCAGATACAACTCCTATTGAACCTGACAAAAATGAAGATGATGATCAAGATGATAATAAACAAGAAAATCCTACTACACCTGTAAAACCAAATGATAATAACAATAACAACAATAATGACAGTAATAATAACAATAATAATTCCGGATCTAATACAACAGTAACTGAAAAAGATTCAAAAAATAATACTTCTACTAGTCAAACATTATCTGTACCTAATACAGCTAATAATAGTAATTCTAACCTAACATTATCTGGTATATTACTTTTAGCTAGTGGATGTGGAATTATAAAATTAACTAAAAAAGAAGAAGAAGAAAACTCAATTTAGAATTTTCTTCTTTTTAATTTTTAGGTTTAAAAATAACTGCAAAAACAAAGGAAAATATTATTGCGGCAGTAATACCTGAAGCGGTAAGATCAAACATTCCCATAACTATACCAAGTGGCCCCATAGAACTAGCTTTTGCTAAAGCTCCATGAATTAACAAATGTCCAAAGCTAGTAATTGGAACCATTGCTCCTCCACCTACTACTTCAACTATTTTATCGTATATATTGAAAATATCTAAAAAACTACCTAAGACAACTAAAATACTTGTAATATGACCTGGAGTAAGTTTTGTATTATCCAAAATAATTTGAGATATACAACATATTGCTCCAGCAAATAAAAATGAATTTATAAATATCATTATATTACCTCCAAACTTACTGCATGAGCAATACTTAAAATATTTTCTTTTTGAAATACTGAAGTTGGTGAAAATAATGCTCCTGTAGTTATTAATAAAACTCTTTTTAATTTTTTATTTTTTAACATATCATAAATATAACTATAATTAACTAGAGCACTACATACAGGACCAGAACCACCTGCAAGGACTTCTTTTTGTCTTTTTAAATCATATAACATTACCCCACAATCGTTATAATTTTTTTTATTTAAGACAATGTTATATTCACTCTTTAAATAATCAGTTAAAATTTGTTTTCCAAAGAATCCTAAATCCCCTGTTAAAATTAAATCATAATCATCGATACTTCTTTTCGTATCCTGTAGATGAGTAACAAGTGTATCTGCGGCAGCTGGTGCCATAACAGCACCCATATGATTAGGATCAGTTTGGGCAAAATCTACTATTCTCCCAATTGTTGCACATTCTACTCTAACATCACTTTTCTTATTAGTCAGCATAATAGACGCTCCACCTGTTGCTGTAAAAGTTGCAGTCCTAGGTTTAGGACCTCCATATTCAGTAGGATTTCTAAATTGTTTTTCACTAGTCATATTATGAGAACTAGTAGAACAAATACAATTATTTATCTTTTTACCATCGATTAAACTAGAACCAATAATAACAGCTTCCATACTTGTAGCACAAGCATTATAAAGTCCTAAAAAAGGAGTATTCATAAAAGAAGAAGCATAAGTAGAAGAAGTAATCTGATTAGTAAGATCACCTGCTAAAACTAAATCAATATCATCCTTACCAAGAGATGTTTTCTTTAATAATATCTGAATACTATCTTTTAACATTCTAACTTCTGCTTTTTCAATACTTTTTTCACCACAATATAAATCATCATATTTTTTATCAAAATATTTCTTTAAAGGACCATTTGCTTCATATAAATTAGTAACAGTAGCTGTATTCTCTACATAAACATTATTAAATTTAAAAGTCATAATATCATCCTCCTATCAATAGCCTAATTGTCCCAAAAAACCACGCTGAAACAACTCCATAAATAATTACAGTCCCTGCAAGTTTAAACATATTAGCACCTATTCCAGTAACAAGCCCTTCTTTTCTAAAATCCAAAGCTGCACTAGTCATCGAATGAGCAAAACCAGTTATAGGAATTAAAAGTCCACATCTAGCAAAACTAACTAATTTATCAAAAAATCCTAATGCAGTACAAAGTGAACCAATAAAGATAAGTGTAATAATCATAAAAGTTGAAGCTTCATTACGAGACACATGAAATTTAAAACAGAAAAATTCTATCAATGCCTCTCCTAAAACACCAACTAATCCACCTACAATAAAAGCAATAACTGCATTACTTACTCTGCTTTCTTTCGCAGCATACTTCTTCACAATATTTTCATATTTTTCATTTTTCATATATATCACCAATATTAGTATGATTCTAATAAGAAAAATTATCCATAACAACAAAAAAAGTTGAAAAATATTTTCAACTTAAAGTCTAGTTTTTAATTTTTGTAAAATCTTCTTTTCCTTTCTAGAAACTTGTACTTGATTAATACCTAAATCACTAGATACTTCATTTTGTGTTAAATCTTTATAATATCTATCATAAATAATTTTCTTATCTTCTTCATTTAATTTAGAAATTTCATCTCTTAAATCTATTATTTCGCTGTTTAAATTCTTATCTTCAACTTTTATACAATTATATAAATTTATAGATTCATCTACTATTTCACTATCTAAACTTTTAACCGGAGTACTAACTTCTTTAGCTTCACTTATTAATTTTTCATCAACTTCTAAGAATAAAGAAAGTTCACTATCACTCGGGAGTCTACCTAACTTTTGACTTAAAACCTCACGAGCCTTATCGATAGATCTATTAAGTTTAAGTAAATCTTTATTAATTTTAACTCCATTATTTTCACGAATATAACTACATACCTCTCCTTTTATATAAAAGTAAGCAAAAGTAGAGAACTTCGTATTATATTGATTTGAAAACTTAGTATAAGCTTTTGCCAGTCCTAACATCCCTGCTTGATATAAATCATCTTTATCATAATAATTACTATATCTTTTTATAACGTCATAAACTAATCTTTCATATTCTAGTATATCGTTCATTATTTTCACCTTTCCTATATATGTAAATAATTTAATGCTTCAATTTCACTACTAACAATTTTTAAATTATCATTTCTAAGATTAACTTTTTTTATCTCTTCTTTACTAAGTCCACATAAAGCAACTTTTCCACTAGTAAGACATATCTCTATAAGTTTATTTTGAATTTTAGAAAATATATTCTTACCAATATCTAAATCATCAAAATTAAAAACAAAGTAACTAATTCCTTGATTATATAATAAATAATTTATTTCATCAGCAAATTCAGAAAAGTTTTCACATGACAGTTTCCCTTGTAATCTTATAAATAATATTCCTTGATTTACTGTTGTAATAATCTTAAACATAATTTATCCTCCTTGTATTAACAATATAGAACAAAAAGAAAATAATTTATACCTTTTCGACAAACGATTACAAAAGTTTTATCTTAAATTTTTCGACAAAAAAAAGGTTACCTTCGTAACCTTATGAAATCTTTCTTAATTCCCAAAGAACTATACCACTACCAAGAGATAAAATTGATATTCCTAATAATAGTTTCCAATTATCACTCGCAGCAGTATTAGGTACTTGTACACGAGTAGCTTCTTTTTGTGAATTATCTGGTGTTGCTGGAGTTGTTGAACCATCATTTACATCTGATGATTCAGAATCCGCTAAATCTTGTGTAAAGTTTGAATTTCTTAATAATTCTTCATCAGTAGCTTTAGTATGAACAAAAAATCTATAACTTTCAGTTCCATTTATATTTTCGTTAGGGAATAAATAAAATTCATCAAAGAATGGAATATCATCTGCATAAGTTGTCATTGTATATTGATCATTATCTCCATATTGAAGTTTACCTGCATTATAATCGAATGTATCATTACTAGAATCATAAACAGCTGAAATAAGCATTTGAAGTAAACCATTACTTTGATTACCAGATGTTACATCTCTATTTGTTTGAAGTTGACTAAATATATTATGTCCATCTATATCAGCAACATTAGTAATACCTGAAGGTAAAGTTAATTTATATACAACATTCATAGTTACAAAGTATTTGTTATTTTTTCCTCCACTAATACTCTTTTCACTCTTTATTTTTTTTACAGTTTCTTCGAATTTACTTTTTAATGTGTCATATCCACCTTGTATTTCTATTCTATTAGCAATACGAACTGCACGATTTTTTAATACATATGCTCTACATCCCGCGTCAGTAGCAACAATACCATCTACATCCATATTCCATCTTTTACCTGGCTTATCAGCCGCTTCATTATTTATGTCTTTTAATCCTTCTCCATTATATACATATACTTCGAATTTTTGAATATCTGCTTTTATACCTGCTGGTACTTCTGCTGATATATATGCAGCATTTACTTTAACTGCTGAGAAAGTAAGTATTCCTATAACGGCCATCAATAATAATTTTACCTTTTTCATAAATTTCTCCTCCTATTATCTTTAGTATATATTATTTTTTATTTTTATACAACGTATTTTTATTTTTCTTTACAATAAAATGTAAAGCAAAAGCCTCTATGAGGCTTCTACTAATGAAAGTTTCTTACCATCGTGAACAAATCTTAATGTTGCTGTTTTTGGATAGCCCATATTTTTATCATGTTTATACTTTAACGTTGCTTTAACAAGATAAGCATCAGAATCGATTTTATCACCATAAGTAAATTCTTCTTTTTTAACTTCATCTATTACTACATCAGTAACTACCGGTAAAGTCTGTTTTCTTTGTTTATATAAATCACTTTCAACATATTTATATACGGTATCTTCAGAGTTTTCTAAAAAATCAGTAACTGCATCACCATAAACAAAATCTACTCCACCAACATCAGTTTTCGCAACCTTTTCATCTAATGAATAAAAGTCAAGTAAAAACATTCTAGAAATTAACTTCACATATTTCTCTTCATCAACTGGATCTTTTTCTAAAACTTTATCTAATTTATTAAATAATTCTTTATATTTTTTACTTTTAGAATCTTTTAAAACATATCCATACCCTTTAATTTTATTTACTATCTTAACTTCATTATCATTCTTATTATAGAAAAACCAATAATAACATAAACCACCAATTATTAATAATATTAAGATTATAACTATAATTAAAGTTACTTTAACTTTCTTTTTCATCTTCTTTTTTTTCTTCATATATTATTCTCCTTCTTTGCTGAATTCTTTTTCATCTTGTTCTTTTTGTTTTTTAAGTAAATCAAACACTATAATATCATCAGATACATTCAATAATTTTTCAGCATATTTATTATTTTTTTCTATATAATCTTCACTAACAGCTTCTTCTTTTAAATTAAAGTATTCTCCTTTTTGACTGTTATAATACAAACTATTAGTAACCCAGTTTCCATTAGGGAAAACTACAATATTATTATCTTTAATATTAAATATATCATGACCTAAAGCATATTTATTAGAAAATCCTAACATGTTTCCTAAAGTAGGCATAACATCATACATACCCATAACATCAGTAATTTCTTTATTTAATTTTGTTCCTTTCATATCAGGAGTCCAAATAATAAATGGTACTTTACGATTTAACTCATATTGGTATTCATCAAATAATACATACCCCTCATCTTCTTCAGTCTTAATTGTATCAGTTGCAGCATCATAATTATAAAAACGATTATAATCTTTTTTAGGAAGTCTTCCATCATGATCTCCATAAAGAATGAACACTGTATTATCCATTAAACCATTATCTTGTAAAGCTTGGATAAATTCACCCAATGCTTCATCAGCATAATGTACTGATTTAAAATAATTACCAAGTTTAGTACCTTCCATATAAGGAGAAGGTATAGCTTCACCTGTTTTTTCATCAGTTAAACCGCCATTTTTAATATCAACATCGAATTCTCCATACTTTTCAACATCAGAAAATGGTGTATGATTAGTAAGTGTAATTAAAAGTCCATAGAAAGGTTTACCTTTTTCTTTTATTTTCTTTAATTTTTCAATTGATTGTTCAAAAAATGATTTATCGGAAATACCAAGTCCAATAGTATTATCTTTACTTACTTTATAAGTTTCTTTACTATAGAACTTATCATAACCTAAATTTTCATGCATGACACGTCTATTCCAGAAATCAGCATTATTACCATGCATACTAAATGTATAATATCCTTTATCTTTCAAAAATTGTGGTGTAGCATAATATTTTCGATCAAAATAACTAACGAAAGCAGTACCATTTTGAGCAGGCATTAAAGAAGTATTATAAGTAAATTCCGTATCGCTACTAGTACCAACACTAACTTGTGAATAGAAATTAGAAAAATACATTCCTTCACTAGATAATCTATTTAAAGTAGGAGTTACTTCTTGATCATTAAATTTAACCCCTAAAGCATTTTTTTGAATACTTTCTCCATGAATAACAATTACATTTTTACCTTCAAATATATTAGTATACTCATTTGTTGCTTCTGGTTCTTTATCTTTAAAGTATTCTTTAAAAGTTTTCATGGCATTATCATAACCAAACATAGAATTTATCTTTGGTTGAAGTGATGCGACAACATCATTAAATTGATAAATATAAATACCAAAACGCATTACAATATATTCACGATTCCATTGTTTAGCAAAACGTCCAATTTCAAGTGAAGATAAAGTAATTGTGAAAATAACCGCTAAAACACACCCACAAATAAGTGTATATAAAGCTTTCTTTTTTCTTTCTTTTTTAATCTCTATTTTTTTATGATAACCTTTTCTTTTAAGTCTCAAACCAACTAAAATAACAATTATTGGTCCGATAACATATAACATATCTTTCATCTCAAAAACATTCTCAGTTACAGCATCTCCAACTTCTCCAATATATTGAGTTAAAGAAAGCATAGAAACTGATGCAAAAGATGTATAGAAAGTATAATAAATAGAATTAATCATACATATAGCAGTAAAGAAAATAGAAAATACCACATAATAGATAAATCTATTTTTAGGTTTAAATAAATAACCAAAAGAACCTACTATAATAAGAATAGAAATATCCGCAAGTATTGGTTTAAAAGCTAAATAATTCTCCCATGTATGCATAGTAAAAAACCTAAGCATGGTAGAATTAATTACTCCAACTAAAACAAAAGTAATAAATAAAATATTTTCTTTAATATATTTTCTTATTAAGTGATCTTTCTTTACCCTTTTAAGAAAATTAATAGTTTTATCTTTACTCTTCTTAATATAATACTTAATTTCTTTAACATTTAATTTTTTATTTATTTTTTTCTTCTTCTTTAGCATCATCTTAACCTCACTACTAAATTATATCACTTAATATTTCTTATTTCAATAAAAATAAGTTCTCAAAATATTAGAACTTATTTTTATTTTACTGACTGAGTTTTTCTTTTTTCCTTTGTTCTTTTAAATCACTGGCGACATTATAAGCATTTAAAGCCATACCGACAACAAATATATAGGACAGTAGATATACCCAAAGAAGCAAAATTAAAATATTAGAAATACTTCCATAAAATATATCATAATGTGAAAAACTTCCTACATAAATAGAATATATTTCCGTAGTGATAATCCACATAACAGTAGTGAACATCGCTCCAAAACTAGTAGATTTACTAGATATCCTTGTATCAGGTGCGATAACATATAAAAGTTTTATATTAAAATACACTATGAGAATAGAAAGTGGATATTTAAGTATTTGATAAAATCTATATAAAAAATCAATGACCGATGTATTTTTAGAATAAGTATAACATAATTTAAATATTTCATCACCAAAGACAGGTACTAAAAGCAAGAAAAATAAAAGTCCTACTAAAACAAAAGTCATAAGTATAGCTTTAACTCTTCTTCTAATTACATCACTATCTTTTATTTTATATATTTCATTTGAAGTAATGATCATTGAATGAGCTCCATTGGACGCTAAAATAAAGGCTGAAACAAAGAATACTCCGATATTAAAGTTAAATCCTTGTCCAGATATTCTATCTATTAAAGCAGTAGCAATCTCATCCGGAAGACTAGCAGCAAGATTTGAACTTAAAGAATTAATAGAAATAGAAAAACTTGAAGCAATCGCACCAACTAAAGCAATTAAAGGAATTAATGATAAGACAAAGAAAAAAGCAAGTTGACCAGGTAATACTCTCATCTCGGGTTTAGAAGTAATATCTATCGTTTTTCTTAAGAATAACCTAACTTGCTTCATATAATACCATTCCTTTACTTAAAGTCTTCTTTATTAGTAATCATTTCAAGTGTAGCTTCGTTTATTGCATCATCCATTGTTTTTATTTCATCTTCAATCATACTATAACCGACTCCAGCCCCAAACTCATGTGGTAAATTTTTAAATTCTTTACTTAACTTTTTAACATAAGTTGCAATTTGTTTATCACTATATCCAACTAAGTAAATCAAAAATTCATTACCATCAGTTCTAATAATTTCAGAATTTTCAAGTTGTGTATTAACTAATACTCCAGCAGCTTTAACAATTAACTGATCTCCTTCTTCATGTCCATAATTATCATTAACATATTTAACATTATTTAAATCGACCATAACAATAGCTTGTGGAAATACTCTCGAATCCTCCCACTCTTGCATCTTAGCATTTAAATAATTTCTATTTTTTAAAGAAGTCAACATATCAGTATATTTATGTCTATCATCTATTTTTACCTTTTTCTTTTTCTTTTTCAATAAGAAATATAATACTACAAAAATAATAATAGGTACAAAGATCATAAGTAATATATCAATATATACTTCTTCAAAAGTCTTATCAGTAAGGAAATTAGATTTTAAACTTTCAAGACCAGTATTTCGATAATTATAATAAGAATTTGTATTCATAATATAATTAAATAATTTATAGAAAGCTTTATCTTTCTTTCTTACCATAAATTTATAATCATACATCATTGTATCAGTATAAAGTAAAGTATAATCAGAAAAAAGTGATTTTCTATAATAATTATAAGTTTCTCTATCTAATACAATTATTCTATCTTTAGCTTTTTTAGCTAAAGATTTAACATTCTTCACTGTTTTTATATTAACTTTATTATTAGTTTTAACATACTTATATAAAGAATTGTCAGCAAGCATAATTACATCTTGATTTTTTAAACTTTCAAATGAATTTATAATATGATTATCTTTTTCTCTTCCAAGTACGACATAATCTTCAACAAAAGTAGAAAGTGTTGGGGTATATTTTGCATTATTATAATTATAATAATCAAAATAAAAATCTACTTCTCCATTTTTTATTGCTTTTCTTAAATCTTTTTGACTTTTATATTCTTTATATTTAAATTCTATATTAGTAAGTCTAGAAATTCTATCTACATATTCTGCAGCAATTCCTTTTAAAGAACCATGTTTTTTAACTTCATAAGGTTTATTTTCGACATATCCATAAACATAAACTTTAGAAATTAAATCATCTTTTTCTTTAGCAGACAATTTATTTTTACTAACATAATAATCTAAATATGAATCATTATATTCTTTAACATATTTAGTTTCTTTCCATTTTTTATAATATTTACGAACAATATCATTTAATTTTTCTTCACTACTTCCTAAAGTCAAAACTATCTTTTTAGAAAATTCCGTAAAATAATAATTAATAGAATATTTATTATTATCGATAGTATGATCTAAATACATAATATTAGGTATAATAATCATACTAACTTCATTATTATCAAGAGCTTTAAATAACTCATCTATATTCTCATAAGTTTTAAAAGATAAATTATTACCTGATTTTAAATAATAACTTATATCTTTAACTTCTTCTTTAAATACTCCAAAAGATAAATTTTTCATATCGGCAATATGATTTATTCTTTGATAGTCTTTACCTATTGCAACATAATAATCATTAAATAAAAGTAAATCATTATCAGTTAATTTTTCATTATTATCTAAAACTCTAAATTTATAAGAATTTCCTTCTGCCTGTGAATCTTTTAAATAAGATATTTCATTAAAATCAAGACCTATATCTTTTTTAAAGTCATTAATGAAACTAAAAAATACACCTTTACCATTAAGTCCATAAAGAGGATAGTCATTAATAACTTCAAAATCTATAGACTCACTCGCATTATCTTGAACCCATTTTCTCTCAGTTACTGTCAAAGTCGTTGTACTATCTTCTTTATTATAATATCTATAGACTCCAACAAACGCTACAACAGCGATAATTGCTGGAACCAGGATGAATAACTTTTTTTTCATAATTAACTCTCCGCTTCTGCTTGTTCTTCTCTATCTTTATTAAAACTAAAATTATCTTTAGAATGATGTTTATATCCTATTATAGGAAATTGACTACTTTCATTTTCTTTATTTATTATTACTTGGATATCATAAAAATCTTTTTGATCACCATTTAATTGTTCTACTACTGTATTAGGAATATTCTTAGCATCCTCAAGTGATACAGCATCGTTAATAGTAACAATAACATTAAGTATTTTTCCTTTAATAAAAGTATCTACCTCAGTAATATTTTCGTTTTCATTAAGCTTATCTTCAATCTTATTAAGCTTACTTTTACTTATTCTAACTTTGTCTATCCCATCAAGTCTATCACCATAAATAGCACCCCCATCACTTGGGAAAAATACATTCTTAATTTGAACAGCAAGTAACATTAAAATTAGAAAACAAACAATCGCAATAATAGTAAATTTATTTTTCTTTATAAATTTCATATATCTCACATCCTTCTTAGTATCTTTATTATACACTATCAATCCCTAATAATCAATTAACTATTTTCTTTTTTCCAATTCAGCTATTAAAGTTTTGTTGGCAAGAGCTGGATTAACACTTCCCCGAGTCTCTTTCATAATTTGACCCATCAAGTATTTAATAGCTCTATCATGTCCATTCAAATAATCTTTAACACTATCTAGATTATTATCGATAACTTTATTTACGACATCTATTATAATATTACTATCAGTAATATTTTTAATACCAGCTTTTTTTATAATATCATCAATAGAAGCATCATTTTCCAGCAACTCATTTAAAATATCTTTAATATTTTTACTAGTTAAAGTCTTATCACTCACTTTATTAACTAAAGATATAAACCTTTCTTTTGTAAGAGAAGTCTCTTCGATATTTTTTTCTTCTTCATTTAAATATTTAGAAATATCTCCCAAAAGTAAGTTAGACGCTACTACAAAATCGATATTGCTATCTAACAAAGTATTAAAATAATCACTAAGCTTTTTATTTTGAATTAATTTACTTATATTAATTTCATTAAGTCCTTTTTCTCTATATATTTTACGTCTTTCATCAGGTAACATCGGAATAGTCTTAATAACTTCTTCTATCTCCTCTGTAGTAAGTACTAGTTTAGGAATATCAGGTTCAGGAAAATATCTATAATCATTTCCCATCTCTTTTACTCTCATTAAAACAGTATCATTATTTTTATTATCGAATCTTCTCGTCTCTTCACTAAATTTTTCTCCTCGATCAAGTAAAATACTTTGTCTTTCTGCTTCTTTTAAAAGACTTAACTTCACATTGTTAATAGAACCAATATTTTTAATTTCTACTTTCGTTCCAAATGGATCATCAATATTTTTTCTAAGTGAAATATTCGCATCACACCTCATTGATCCTTCTTCCATCTTACAATCACTAATATCAGCATATAATAGTAGGCTTTTAAGTTTTTCAATATAAAGTTTAGCTTCTTCTGGACTTTCAATACAAGGTTTAGTAACAATTTCAATTAGAGGAACTCCAGCACGATTAAAATCAAGTAAAGTTACATCTTTTCTATGAGTACTCTTACAAGTATCCTCTTCGATATGCATCTCTTCTATTGCTATTTTTTTACTCTTACCATCAATTTCTATTTCTACATATCCATCATATCCAATAGGAGTTCTATTTTGCGTAATTTGATAATTTTTAGGATTATCAGGATAAAAATAATTTTTACGATCAAAATACATTTCACGTCTAATAGAACAATTAAGAACTTTAGCTGCTTTGATAGCAAGATTTACTACCTCTTTATTTAAAGTTGGTAGTGTGCCAGGATAACCTAAATCTACTAAATTCGTAAGTGAATTAGCACTGGCACCATAACCATTTATTGAAGATGAAAAGATTTTAGTTTTAGTTTTCAATTCAACATGAACTTCAATACCGATTGTTTCAATATATTTATTCATCATAAACACCTACTTTCGGATTTAAGTCTAAGTTCAAAGTCTTCTCAATAAAACTTCCTAATTGATATATTTTAGCCTCAGCCATTGGCGATGCGATTATTTGCATACCTATTGGTAAATGATCAGAGCTAAAACCAATAGGTAAACTCATTCCAGGAAGTCCAGCCATATTGACAGGTATTGTTAGAATATCATCTAAAAAACTTTTAACGGCATCATCTAAATCGACACCTAATGGATAAGCCTTAGTAGTTGTAGTAGGTCCGATAATTAAATCGTAATCCTCAAATATTTTCAAGAAATTTTTTCTAACATCATCTCTTATTTGTAAGGCTTTATTATAATATATTTTTGCATTTTCCCCACTAAGTAAATAACTTCCTATCATAATTCTTCTTTTTACTTCATTTCCAAAACCAATTTTACGAGTTTTAAGATATAAATCATCAAAACTTTCAGGATTTGGATAAGAATAACCATATCTTACACCATCGAAACGCGCAAGGTTACTACTAGCTTCTCCCATGGCGATAATTTGATAAAGTAAAACACATTTATCTATATATTTAATATCAACATAATCAATAGTACATCCTTTATCACGAAGAATATCTATAACATTAGATAACTTATCTCTAATTTCTTTATCGATATCTTTACTTACATAAAAGTTAGGGATAGCTATTCTCATACCACTGATATCTTTTCCAATAAATCTTGTAAAATCTTCCTTTTCCTGTTTAACACTAGTTAGATCTAAAGAAGAATGTCCTACCATTTCATTTAACAAAAGAGCATTCTCATAGACATTTCTAGTCATAGGTCCAATTTGATCAAGACTGGAAGCAAAAGCGATAAGTCCATTACGAGAAACACGACCATAAGTAGGTTTTAAGCCGACTATACCGCAAAAACTTGATGGCTGTCTAATACTTCCTCCCGTATCACTTCCTAAAGCAAATAACGCACTACGACTACTGATAATACTAGCACAGCCTCCACTAGAGCCTCCTGGTACACGAGTTTTATCCCAAGGATTTTTAACTGGTCCAAAAAAAGATGTCTGATTACTAGAGCCCATGGCAAACTCATCCATATTAGCTTTACCTACGATAACCATATTGGCTTCTCTTACTTTTTTTACCACATCGGCATCTTCTAAAGGCATAAACTCCTCAAGCATCTTAGAAGCAGCAGTAGTCCTTAGATTCTTTGTATTAATATTATCTTTAATAATTATAGGCATACCAAAAAGTAAAGATGAAACTTCTTTTTTATCTAACTCTTCTGCTGTTTTAAAGGCTTCTTCTTTATTTAAAGTAATAACAGCATTTAAATCAGCATTTTTTTCTATTCTCTCAAATGATTCTTTAATTAAATCGACTACTTTGATTTCTTTATTTTTTAATTTCTCGTTTATTTCTTTAACTGTTAAATCTAAATATCTAGTCATGAATTATCACCGGTACCTTTATAAAATCTCCACTTTTATTAGGAGCATTTTTTACTGCATCCTTTGCTTCTAACATAACTCCTGGTTTATCATCTCTTAAATCAGTATTATGTTCAATAGGTGCGATTAAAATATCATCATCATTAACTTCAATTTCATTCATACGAGAAATATCATTTAATATTTGTTTTAATTTAATTCTATAATTTTCAAGTTCAGCATCATCTATTTCAATTCTTGCAAGATGTGCAACATGATACACTTCTTCTAAAGTAAGTTTATCTTCCACTTTAAGACCTCCTTTTGCTACTAGATATTATATCATGAAACTTTATTATAAACAAAAAAAAGAACTAAAATATTTTAATTCTTTATTGAACAAATGCATCTTTTATAACAAGCGTATTAACTTTGTCTTTAGTCTGTACTGAAAAGCTATCTACGGCTCCAAGTACTATAACATCATTTCCAACAATATAGTTAATAGCGTCTTCTTTATCTACTAAATTACAAATTATATCTAAACTATATTTTTTAGAAGAATCAACATATTTAAGTATAACTTGATTCTTATCTAAATTAACTGAATCTAACTTACCTTCTATTTTTAGTAAATGTCCTTTGTATTTATTGTACGCACTATTAGGGCTATTTCTAAATTCTAAAGCTAAATCTATTGGTTCAACATTAATAGTATTTATAGAATAATCCATAAACCAACTTCCCATTACTGTATCTCTTCTACCTTGAGTCTGCTTATATTTTATAACTTTATACCCAAGACCATAATACTCTTTCGTACCACCATCATTATATGTTTTAAGTGGAATAGCAAAAAAAGGTCCTTTATGATATTTTTTAACACAAATACTATCAACTGTGTTAACAACTACTACAATAAGCGCAATAATCAAGATAATATTTAATAATTTTAAAATTATCTTCTCTTGTGGAGATTGCACTTTTATTTGATTTATCTTTGTAACTGCTTCTTTGGTCTTATTTAAAATATTCACACCACTTCACCTCTTATTATTAATAATTATACAATAAGAAAAACTTTTTTTCTACTGATACTTCTTTATTTTTGTAAAAAATTCTTCTTCTTCCCATACAGGAATACCAAGAGCATTAGCTTTTTCTAATTTTGAACCAGGATTTTTACCGACGATTACAACATCAGTTTTTCGAGAAACAGAATTGACAGTTCTTCCCCCAAGACTTTCTATAATATTAGAAGCTTCATCGCGTGTAAATCTTTCTAAGCTACCTGTTAGAATAAAGCTTTTATTAGAAAATTCCTCTGTCTTTTTAGTATCATTTCCTAAGTATTTAGTATTAACACCTAGCTCCTGTAATTTTTTAATAGTTGTGATATTTTCTTGTATTTGGAAATAATCATAAATACTTTGCGCGATAATTTCACCTATATCTTGAATAGAGGTAAAATCCTCTCTTTTTTTAGTCATAATATCATCGATAGTTTTAAAATTTTGGGCAAGAATCTTCGCTGTTTTTTGTCCTACATTACTAATACCAAGACCAAATAAAAGTCTCTCTAAAGAATTTTCTTTACTTTTTTCGATATTATCTAAAAGTTTATTAATAGATTTATTACCAAAACCTTCTAATTCAACTAACTCTTCTTTATGATTTTTTAAAAGATAGATATCAGGAAGTGTCTTTAAAAAACCAAAATTACAAAAGTCTTCCATTATCCTATCGCCAAAACCATCAATATTCATCGCATCTCTAGAAACAAAATGAATAAAACTTTCTACTTTTCTAGCTGGACATAAATTATTTGGACAATAATAATCTACTGTTCCTCTTCTTTCAAGAGGACTTTCGCATTTAGGACAATTTTTAATCATTTCAAATTTTATCTCTTTACCCTTACGACGAGTCTTAATTGGTTTTACAACTTCTGGAATAATATCTCCAGCTTTTCTAATTGAAACAATATCACCTATTCTTAAATCTTTTTCTTTAACGTATTCTTCATTATGAAGTGTCGCCCGTGAGACAGTTGTTCCCATAATAATTACTGGCTCTAAAACAGCATTAGGCGTAATTTGTCCAGTTCTTCCTACAGTAAATATTATATCTTTAAGACGAGTTAAAACTTCTTCAGCTGGAAACTTATAAGCGACAGCCCACTTTGGATATTTAGCAGTATACCCTAGTTTTTTTTGCATTTGTAAATCATTAACCTTAATTACTATACCATCAATTTCATAAGGCAATGAATGCCTTTGTTCCGTTCTATCTTTAATAAAATCGATAACTTCATCGATACTCTTTGTATACTTATTATTTGGATTAATTTTAAAACCAAGTTTTTTCATAAAATCAAGGGCTTCTTTATGAGTTTTTATATTATAATCTTCAGGATTAGGTAAATGATAAATCCAAGAATCTAAATTTCTCTTGGCGGCAATAGAAGAATCTAACTGACGAATAGAACCAGCTGCTGCATTTCTTGGATTTTGAAGCTGAACTTGATTTTTCTTACGTCTTTCTTCATTAAGTTTCCTTAATGTTTCTTTACTCATATATATTTCACCACGTACTTCGATATCTATTTTCTCGTTTAACATCAAAGGTATCGTCTTTATGGTTTTAACATTATGGGTAATATCCTCTCCAACAGTCCCATCCCCACGAGTAGCAGCTTTAACAAGGATTCCATTTTCATATTGAAGTGATACGGAAAGACCATCAATTTTTAATTCACACACATACTCAGGATTAACATGAGCATTTCTTATTTTCCTATCGAAATCTCTGACCTCATCTAAATTAAAAACATCTTGTAAAGACATCATCGGAATCTTATGTCTTACTTTATCAAACTTATCTAAAACTTCTCCTCCAACTCTTTTAGTAGGACTATCAACTTTACTCCATTCAGGATGCTTTTCTTCTATTTTAATAAGTTCGTTTAAATACTTATCAAATTCTTGATCTGTAATCGTTGGTGCATCAAGTACATAATAATTATAATTAGCTTTATTTATTATCTCGATTAATTCTTCCATTCTTTCTTTTGTCATATCATTCATTTTAATCACCAATTTAAGTATACCAAATTTAAAAAGAAAAAAGAAGTACGTTTACTCCTTTAATTGATTTTACCTAAGATAACATTTTTTAAAGATTTCATATAAACATCTATAAAATTAAGTTTCCTAACATTAGTAGACGCTAATAAATCTTTTTCTAAAATAATTTTATCTTTATCTTTAACATAAACTTTTCCTAAAACATTTCCTTTTTTAATTGGAAATTTTATTTTATTTACTTTAGTACTTAAACTATATTTTTTCTTAGAAGATGTCTTATTTTCTAAAATACCTAAATCAGAATCACTAACTAAATCTATTTGATCTTTTGTTCCTTTAGCAATATTTATTGTTTTAATTGGAGAACCTTTTTTCTTTAGAATTTTTACCTTTTTAGTATTAAATCCATAATCTAGTAAAGCCATTGCCTCAGAATTTCTCGTCTTACCGTTTTCTTCTCCAAGGACTATAGCAATAAGTCTCATATTATCTCTTTTGGCTGTTGCTGCTAAACAGTATTTGGCATTATCCGTATGACCAGTTTTTAAACCATCTGCTCCTTTATAAAATCTTACTAGTTTATTAGTATTAACAAGCCAAAATTTATTTTCCGTATCTTCTCTTAAATAATCTTCATAAACTTTAGAAAACTCTAATATTTGCTCATGTTTTAAAAGTTCACGAGCAATAACAGCCATATCATAAGCAGAAGAATAATTGTTTTCTTCATCGAAACCTGTTGCATTTGTAAAATGAGTATTTTTAAGACCTAACTCTTCTACTTTTTTATTCATCAGTTTTACAAACTGTTTTTCCGTACCTGAAATTACTTCCGCAAGTTGTACCACCGCATCGTTAGCACTAGCCATCGAAACACCTTTAAATAAATCTTTAATACTCATAACTTCTCCAGCTTCTAAAAATATCTGAGAACCTCCCATTTCTGCAGCTGTTTTAGATACTTTTACTTTATCACTCCATTTAATATTACCTTTTTCTATATTTTCTAAAATTATAATTTGCGCAACCATCTTGGTCATAGAGGCTACTGCAACTTGTTTATCTTTTTCTTTTTCAAAAATAATTTCTCCTGTTGATTGTTCCATTAACAAACCACTAACTGCTCCTTCAAGCATTTGGGTTTCATTTTTTTCTTCTGATTTATCTAATTCTTCCTCTTTTTGATTATCTACTCCTTCTGCAAAAACCATCAAAGGAAATAAAAATAATACTCCAGCGAGAAAAAATACTACTACTCTTTTCATCAAACCACTCCTATCAAATTTCTATGCTTTATCTACAAAAAGTATACATATTACAATAAAATTAATGTATAATCTAATAAAGGAGAAATACCATGAAAAACAATTTAATTTATGCCTTAATCATAATTATCATTACCATAATTTCTATATATCTTTTGCTAACTATTCCCGTGAAAAAAATTTCTATAAAAATTAAAACAAAAGAAAATAATGAATTCTATAATATTAAATACTATAAACAAAAAAATCTCAAAAGATATAAGGAATATCAAAAACATAATTTAGATTTAACAAAAGAACAAGTAGTCTTGAATGTAAATATGAATCTAGATTATGATTTTTATACTCATGTTCAAAAGGCATCTAATACAAATTCTAACTTTGTTTTGGTAAATAAATACTATTATTTAGATAAAGACTATATTCCAAATGATTTAGAAGAAGTAAATGATGGTTACTCTAACGGAGAAAAGTTTTTAATAAAAGAAGCTAAAACTGCTTTTGAAAATATGGCAGCCTCTGCCGCAACAAAAAACTTACATATCAGGGTAGTATCAGCTTATCGTGATTATGCTTATCAAGAAAAGTTATACAACGATTATGCCCAAAATGATGGCAAAAAAAATGCCGATACATATTCAGCACGACCAGGATTTTCAGAACACCAAACAGGCTTAGCTTTAGATCTAGATAATATAACAATAGATTACAATAACTTTGAACAAACAGATGAATTTAAATGGATGCAGGAAAATGCTTATAAATATGGATTTATCTTAAGATTTCCAAAAAACAAAACAAAAATAACAGGTTATCTTTATGAACCATGGCACTATCGTTATGTTGGTAGAGATGCTGCTGAATATATCCATAGAAATAACCTTACCTTAGAAGAATACTATGCAAAAGAGATTGAAAAATAATTTCAATCTCCTTTTTCTTCTTTATCTTTAGTTTTAAACAATTGATATAAATTATAACCACAAATAAATACTAACCATATCAAAAATATTAAGTTACTAATTTGTACAAACGATATTATTTTATTATCGGCATATAAAGATATTTTATCAGTAATATCAATATCCTCTGTTGCGATCAATATTAAGAAATTAGCATATAACAAATATAATATTTCAAAAACAATAATATTTATCTTTCTAATCGTCGTATTCGTCTTCTTACTAAAAATATTATAAACGAGCAATAAAGCAACAATAATCATTTCCGTCATATAAATACCAGTATGAGGAAAATATAAAAATTCAAGCAACAACTTAATAACTGACACAATACAATCGGCAGCATAATCGAATCTAAATAAAATAAGAATGATAAATAAAAGAATTAAACATGTTGTCGCAGCAATTTTAAAATACTTATTATTCCTTTTTATATTTAAAAATATTATTCCAAAAAATAAAAGGACAATTAGTAATACTTCAATACTCATAAATGAGGAAATCATATATTTAAAAATAGTTATAATTTTCTCCATTAAAGTCATTTCCATATTACTAACCTCCTTTTACCCTACTAATTCAGCAATATAAACCGTTTGTTTTGTATTATCATTATAAGTACAAGTAATTAAGGTTAATGTAGTAATATCAAAGTTCCTTTCAATTGTTACATATCCATCTTTTACAACATCGTATATGTTAACAATTCTATATTCATATTTTTTATCATTATAAGTTACATATGCCATATCACCTATTTGGAGTTTGTATAAATACCTAAAGTAAGAAATATATGCATCACCCGAATGGGCCATCAACATTAAATTTCCTCCATTGACATCAGGCATAGTAGAACCATTAACTACTGATACATTATATTGAATCGAATTATATCTAGAATCAACATTATAAAATCCTTTTTTCAACCCTATTTTTGGTATTTCCAAAATCCCCAAATATTTTTCATAATTTACATTTTTTTTGGCATTATTATTACTATTTTCTACACCTTGTTCTTCGACAGGAACTGTGTTATTAACATTTTCTTCTTTTATCTTTGGCTTAGCTTGCGCAATTAATTGTTTCATATCTTCAAATATTTCATTTCTTAATTCTTTAATAAAGTTATAAGAAATAGCAAGCCCACCAAGAAATATAAGTAAAGAGCCAAGTAATAAAATTTGACTCTTTTGTACTTTTTTTCTATTTTTGTTTTGCTGGTTTAACATTAGCATATATTATTCCTGTACCACAAAGTAGTACTACTAAACCAATAATATATAATGCCATTGAACTATCTTGTGCTGTTGAAGGTACATCAACTTTATAAGATGCAGATAAATCTAAGTAAGAACTAGCTGGTCTTGTATCGATATCACCAACAGCAATAGTTTGATGAGAATCATCTAAATAATACTCATAACCAACAAAGTAATGATAATTTCCTGTTGCAGTAAGTTTAAAGTTCTTAGTTTTTTCATTAAGTTCAGATGTAGGTATTTTAACCTTTAATTTAACACCTTGACTTAAATCTGAAGCTTGGAACTCAACATTTTTGATTTCTTCTTTTGAATATTCAGTTTCTTGTCCACCTTTAATTACAATTATCTTAGTACCAGCTGCTGCATTATCATCAAGTCCTAAAGTAAATGATTCTAATGTTTCAGCAGGTGTACTGCTAACTGTAATTTCTCCTGAAATAACATATTCATTATTTGATCCGCTAACTGTGAAATCATTTGAAGATTTAGCAAATGTTATTTTAGGATCAGCGAATCCTTGAGAATTATTAACTGCAAATTCAATCCATGGTGAAATATCATTCCAAAGTGCAGTATTAGCTTTTAACTGATTCATTTGTTCAACGCTCATTCCACTATGATCGTCTGGTTCAGGTAAACTTTGTGTAGCATCAGCCGCAGCTTTCCAAGCACTATTATGTTCATATAAATATGCCCAAAGTGCAAGTTGGATAATAGCTTGTTGTCTTTCAGATGGTGATGGATATTCAGTATAAGCTTTTGTTAATAATGCAATAGCACCATCATCTAAAAAGCTATTACTATCTTTCTTATTAAAAGTACTACCTTTACCATAATGTTTCCATTCTTCTAGACAATAAATAGGTATTCTTTGTCCATTTTTTTGAATGTACTTATTAGCAATACCACCATTAGGAACTCCACTTTGTCCACTTAATTGCTTACTATTATCAATTTCACTATTAGTTAATGTTTGAGGCCATTCCTCTAAAGCAAATGATACTTTAGTTAAGCCTAATGCACAAATTGAGAATAAAGCAACTACTGCAAAGAACGTTGTCCATTTAGCAGAAAAGCTTCCATATCTTATTAGATTTCCTATTGGATCCATTTTATTTTTCTTCATTTTATCACCTTTCATAATTTAACCTATCCTCCCTTTCTCACGCTTATATTATAACATAGTAATTACAAAAAATAAACACTTTTCGCATTTTTTTTACAAATTGTAAAAATCACTCGATTTTAAAATAATCATCAAATTCAAAATTTTCTTCTTCCAAAGAGTAAAACAAACTACATAAAACATCTCCTTTTCGTACTTTATCACCTACTTTACAATGTAAATAAATTCCCACATTAGGGTTAATAACATCATCTTTTTTACTTCTTCCAGCTCCTAATTTAACTGCTAAATTTCCAAAAGATAAAGCTTTAATTTCTTTTATCACTCCATCTTTAGGAGATACAATATCCTTTTTATTAGCATCTATTTTTATCTTATCAATATTTCCACCTTGATATTTTACTAATTCTAAAAATTTTTGATAAGCTTTACCTGATGTGATAACATCTAAAACTTCACTACGTGCCTCAGCAAGAGAAATATTTTTTCCCATACTAACCATATTAGAAGCAATATCAACACAAAGTTCTTTAAATGTAGGATTAGCTTTATTTTCTTTCAAAAGTGAAATTGCTTCCAACACTTCAAGTCTATTTCCGATTGCATACCCAAGTGGAGCATCCATCGAAGAGAAAATAATTCTTACTTCTTTACCGTAACTATTTCCAATTCTGATCATTAAATCTCCTAAAGACTGTGCTTCTTCTTTAGTTTTCATGAAAGCTCCATCGCCATATTTTATATCTATTAATATTTTATCAGCTCCACTAGCAATTTTTTTACTCATGACACTAATTGCTATCAAAGGAAGAGAACTAACAGTCCCACTTACATCTCTTAGGGCATAGACCATTTTATCAAGAGGTACTAAATTTTTAGTTGCTGAACAGTTAACAATTCCTATATCCTTAACTTGTTTTATTATCTCTGTTTCATCCTTTTCACATTTAAATCCTGGAATAGACTCTAATTTATCGATAGTCCCACCAGTAAAACCAAGTCCTCGTCCACTAAATTTAACCATAGGTATTCCTAAAGCTGCAACAATCGGAGAAATAACAAGAGTCGTTTTATCTCCTACTCCTCCAGTAGAATGTTTATCAACTTTTACTCCAGAAATCATCGATAAATCTAAAATATCTCCACTTTCTACAAACACTTTCGTTAAATGAAAAACTTCTTTATCACTCATACCATTAATACAAATAGCCATCAATAAAGCACTCATTTGATAATCATAGACCTTTCCATTTAGATATCCTAAAAAAATTTCATCTAACTCATTATCACTAAGTTCTTGACCACATCTTTTCTTATTAATAATATCAACTATCATTTTTTTCTCCTTGATAATAACCTTTTTTATAAATTTCTTCACCATTTACAAAATATAAACTATCTTTTTTTATATCATGTCTTACTACTGTTCCTGCTCCAATAAAACTTCCACTTTCTATTTTTACAGGTGCGACAACAGTACAATTAGATCCAATACTGACTTTATCTTCTACTGTCGTAGAATATTTCGTTTTCTTTTTAGAATTATAATTAGCAAATACTACTCCTGCTCCAACATTAATATTATTTCCCATAATAACATTACCAATATAAGTTAGATGTTTAATTAAATTATTATTACCAATTTGAGAACTCTTTATTTCAACATAACTTCCAAGTTCATTATAATTACCTATCTTATTATTTTCTCTAATATGTGTAAAAGGTCCAATCTTATTATTATCACCAATTTCATTAGATGCTTCAATTACTGAAGAAACAATATAATTATTCTCTCCAATCACACTATCTGTAATAATACTATTAGCATCTATAATAGTATTATCACCAATCTTCGTTTTTCCTCTTAAAGATACATTAGGTCCAATAACGACATTATCTCCTAAAATAACATCACTATCGATATATGCACTCTTTTTGTCTATTAATTTATACTTTTTCACAATACCACCCTACCTATAAATCCAGTATAACATTTTTTACATAAGAAAAAAACTAAAATAATTTAGTTTTATCCTATTTTCTTATTAATAAGTTGAGCAGTTCTTTTTGGATCATTAATAATTTTTTCATGTAAACTAGGTGTCTTTCTAATTTCTTCAATGAATTGTATTTCTTCTATGGCCATAGATATTCCATAATCTGAGTCATTATCAGAAAAAACATATTCATCGTTTCCTAAAAAATAATTTATATCCTTTTTAAAATAGTTAGAAAGTTGATGTAAAGTATCTAAAGTAGGCGTTCTAGTTCCATTTTCATAACAACAAATACTAACCTTTGTAACATTAATCAAATCACCTAATTGTTTTTGAGTAAGACCATTTTTAAGTCTCAATTCTTTAATTCGTTTTCCAATCATGCTCATTCTCCTTTAAACAATGTCTTTAAATTCATTATAAATACACTATCTTTTAAATTGTTTAAAGTTAACTAATAAGTAATTTACGATTCATCTTCTTTTTTCTTTTTACTAGATAAAAATGTAACCTTTTCAGCAACAACTTCCATCTTATTTTTGTTTATTTCATTTTCAGTAACAACACGAGATTGAAGTCTACCTTTAATACAAATTATATCTCCTGCATCACAATATTCAGAAGTATTAATGGCAACATTATCCCAACAAAGACAATCGATAAAATCAGTATCATATACACCATTCATATTTTTAAAACTTCTTGGAACTGCAAGAGTTATGGTAGTTATCGTCTTACCATTTTCACTTTTACCTAGACGTGGTTTTCTAACCAAACGTCCTACTAAATTAATATAATTTAACATAATACCTCCTTTCACAAATGGTATATTATTTTACTTTAAATAATTTTGCAAATGGTCAAAAAAACGTTTTCAAGCACTTTTTTGCACGAAAAAAATAAATTCCCTAGGGGAATTTATTAAATTGGAGCCCAAAACATATCTCAAAAAACAAATTTACAAGTTTTTCTTAATTAATTGATTTAACTCGACTGCATACTCGACAGGTAACTCTTCTCTAAACTTTTCAATGAAGCCTAAAATAACAAGTTCTATAGCTTTTTCTTCCGATATACCACGACTTTTCATATAAAAAAGTTTATCATCACTGATCTTCGAAACAGTCGCTTCGTGTTCAATATTAGAACTTTGGTTATAACAAGCATTAACTGGATATGTATCACTTTTAGATTTATCATCGATTATCAAAGTATCACATTTAACTGTCGACGCACTATTATAAGCTTTTTGATCGATAAAGACTTTACCACGATATGTAGCATTACCTCCATCTCTTGCAATACTTTTAGAAATAATATTACTATGTGTATTTTGCCCAAGATGAATCATCTTAGCACCTGTATCCTGCTCTTGATTACCACTGGCAACACTGATCGTTATACAAGTACCATTAGAATTATCTCCTTTTAAAACACAACATGGATATTTCATAGTCACACAACTTCCAATATTACCATCGATCCATTCCATTACTCCACCTTCATCAACTTCTGCCCGCTTTGTTACTAAATTATAAACATTAGGCGCCCAATTTTGAATAGTCGAATAACGACAGTGACTATTTTTACCAACATATATCTCAACAACCGCAGCATGAAGTGAACTTTCTGCATAAGTTGGGGCTGTACATCCTTCTATATAATGTAAACTACTATTATCATCAACTATTATTAAACTACGTTCAAACTGTCCCATATTACGACTATTAATACGAAAATAACTCTGAAGAGGTCTATCGAGAGTTGTATTAGGAGGAATATAGATAAAACTTCCCCCACTAAAGACCGCTGAATTTAAAGCTGCAAATTTATTATCATCATTTGAAACTATTTTACCAAAATATTTTTCTACTATTTCAGGATAATTCTTCATCGCATCCTCTATCGATGTGAATATTACGTTCTTTTTTTTGATCTCATCCAACATATTATGGTAGATAACTTCACTTTCATATTGAATACCCATACCATCCATATGGGCTTCACTTTCAATTACACCAAGACCTTGAAACTCATCTTGAATCGGTTTTAACACATCAGTCCAATTATCTTTAATCTTCTGATCTCTCTCATTTGCTTTATAATAAATAATATCGTCAAAGTTAAGTTTTATTTCTGGTCCAAAATTTGGCATAGGAAATTTTTTAAATAACTCATAACTTTTTAACCTATATTGAGTTATCCATTCATCTTCTTCTTTAACCTTTGAAATTTCTTTAATCTTATCACTACTTAAACCTTTAACCTCCACGTTTATCACCTTAATTCTATTTACTTTTCTTCTAACATTTCTAAAATACTTTTAATAGCGTTACTAGGTAAAAGAGCACACATCTTTCTATTTGGTTGACGACCAATTTCATCATAAACATTTAATTCACCAAGTAACTCTTTATCATAGTCTTTTTCATCGATCATATTTTGATAGTTTTGTAAAATCTTCTTTGCTTCATCGACACTTTTTCCAAGTAAAGTATTAATCATAACAGAAGTAGCACTTGTCGAAATAGCACAAGCTTCTCCATCAAAGCGAATATCTTTAATTATACCATCATCTACTTTAAGCATAATATCAATATTATCAATACAACTATCATTATTAGTATTTTTTAAAATATAACTATCATCATCTACAAGTCCACGATTAACAGGATTTTCATAATGTTCAAGTATTATTTCACGTCTTAAATTACTATCCATTTATATCACCACTTTAAATATATTTTCACTTTGTTTAAGTGCATCAATTAATCTATCCACATCACTTTTATTATTATACAAATACATACTGATGCGACATGTGTTTCTAATATTCATTTCTTCTTTTAACATTTTAGTGCAATGATTACCCGCTCTAACATAAATATGAAAATGATTTAAGAAAATTGCTGTATCTTGAGCAAAAACACCTTCTAAATTAAAAGCTAAAATACCACTATCACTTTTTTCATTATACATAATAATATTAGGAATCTTTCTAAGTTCACTTACTAAATATTTTTTCAAACTAACTTCATGTTCATGAATTTTATCAACACCGATCTTTGAAACATATTTAATTGCCTCCCCCATACCGATTACCTCAGCAATAGCAGGAGTTCCAGCTTCGAACTTTAACGGAGGTGTCTTTATTTCAAAATCTCCATCAGAAGAAAATTCTTGATTCATGCCTCCCCCATATTTTAAAGGATCCATACCACAAAGTAATTCATATTTTCCATAAAGTGCTCCCACTCCAGTAGGTCCAGCCATTTTATGAGCAGAAAACGCTAGAAAATCAATATTATCATCTACTACATCTACTTCTACATGCGATACAGCCTGAGCTGCATCGACTACAAAATAAATATTTTTACTTTTACAAATTTCTCCAATACGTTTAGTATCTCTTACATCACCAACTACATTACTAACTTTTGCAATAGAAATAACTTTAACTTTATCATCGATTTCTTTTTCTAATTTAGCAACACTTAAAGAATAATCATCATCTAATGGTACATATTTAACAACAATCCCCATCTTGCGCGCTAGAACAAGCCAAGGAAGTACATTAGATGCATGTTCTGCTCTATCAGTTAAAACAACATCACCTTTTTTTAAATGTTTTTTCATAAAACCAAAGACTACCATATTTATACCTTCAGTAGTTCCACTAGTATAAACAATTTCATCACTATTTTTTGCATGAATAAAATCTCTTACAATATCACGTACACCATCATAAAGTTGATTTGTAATAATAGAAGCATCATATTCTCCACGATGAATATTAGAAGTATGCTCTAAATAATATTTATCCATAGCATGCACAACACTTTTAGGTTTTAAAGTCGTTGCTCCATTATCAAAATAAACAATATCTTCTTTTAACATAGGAAAATCTTCTCTATTCATAATTTTTCCTCCTATAATTTTTCAATTTGTTTTAAAAAGTCACCTATTTTTTCTAAATCAGGATTATTATGTATTAAAAATCCACGTGTCAACATCTTTGTCGCAATACTTTGTGATATTCCTCTACTTTTTAAATAGAACAAATCTTCTTCACGAAAATTACCAATATATGCAGCATGGTTGGCAATAGAATCAAAACTATCGATTAAAAGATTAGGCTCGATCTTACTTTTACCATCTTCTAAGTTCATAATTTTATTATCTTGAGTACAACTACATCCGACCGTATCTTTATTAATAATTCCATCAACTACAAAATTAAGTTTTTTATCATAAACATTAACACCATGATTTACCAAATTACTTTTAGTATTATTAGCTTCATGATAAACCTTTATATTATAAGTATTATCATGAAAATTTATAGTACTAAAGAAATATTCAACACTAGCATTTTCCCCTTTTAAATATATTTCAACTTTAAAACTTTGATCAGAAGAAAAATTAAATACTTTTAAACTTGCATTCTCTTCTAATACATAAATATATTTATCCTCATTACTATCTAAATAGATTTCTTTTTCACAATTTTTTTCTACTAATATCTTATTCATTAGCGTCACTCTCATCTACTTCATTTATACTATCATAACCATTTTTTTCAACAAAACTTGCTAAAGATAAATCCCCAGTTTGTTTTATATTACCATTTTTCATAATATGAACATAATCAGGTTTTAAATATTTAAGTATTCTAGGATAATGTGTAATTATTAAAAGTGAAGTTTTTTCATTTTCTTTTAAATATGAATTAATATTCTCACAAACTACTTTTAGACTATCGACATCAAGTCCAGAATCAATCTCATCTAAAATAATAAGTTTAGGTTTTAGTATTTTTAACTGTAATATTTCATTTTTCTTCTTTTCTCCACCACTAAAACCTTTATTAATAGAGCGATGTAACATATCTTCGCTAAGTTTAACATCTTTATAAGATTTTTCTATATCTTTTATAAATTGATATAAATTAACTTTATTTCCACTAACTTCTCCAAGAGCAGTACGTAAAAACTCACTATTGGTAACTCCTTCTATTTCAGTAGGATCTTGCATTGCCAAAAAAATACCACGTTTTGCTACCTCATCAGTAGAAAGATTATTAAGTTTTTCTTTATTAAATAAAATTTCTCCATCTACTATCTCAAATTTATAATGAGAAAGAATACTCTTTGCTAAAGTACTTTTACCTGTCCCATTAGGCCCCATAATAACATGTACTTCACCTTCACCAATATTTAAATTAAAGTTATTAAGTATTATCTTATTAGAATCTTTCACTTTAACACTCAAATTTTTAACTTCTAGCATAAATATCACCTTTCTAACATTACTAAACAACTTAAAATTGTTTTTACTTCGTACATATAATAACACAAATTTATATTTTTTTAAAGAAAAAAAGACCCTAAGGTCTTATTAACTATTAAATATCAATAGTTTTGATTTTAGAGCAATAATACATAATATTCCTCCTTTAATATATTATATTACAAATTAGTATATAAATCAACTTAAAACTTCAGTAGCATTTTCCAAAAGTTTAACTAATTCTTCTTTACCACTTTCATGCTTAGAAAGTTGTTCATCTTGACTCTTAAGTTTACTATCTTGTTCTTCTAGTTTTTTACTTTGAGCTTCTATAGTTCTTAAAAAGTCTTTTTTCTCAATTTCTAAAGTTTCAATACTCTTCTTTTGTCTTCTAATTTCAATGACATGTTGCTCTTTTTCTTTCTCAAGTTTTTCAATTCTATCTTTTTGTTCTTTAATAGTTTTCACAAAATCTTTATTATCAAGTTCCAATTCTTTAATTCTTACCCCCTTACTTTCGACATCGGTCTCTAAGTCCTTTGTCTTATTTAGTAAACCTCTTATTACATCAACTGCTTCATCATAAACTGCATTTTTTACATCAACTTGTTCAGGAGCAGTTGGGATATATTTTTCGTATCTAGAATCATCTATTTCCTTTGTCTCACTTGTATCAACAGTTGTATCAACTGATGCTAAATCTTCATTTATTGTAGTTGGTACATCCTCAACATTATCAGCTACATTTTCTGAAGTTTCTATCGAAGGTGTATCTTCTACTTTATTTTCAACTTCAGGTACTGGTATTTGATTATCAAAATTAATGGAATTATTAGAATCTAAAACAGGTTCAGTTGCCATCGCATCAGTTAAGGTAAGATTCTGATCTTGATTTTGTGTATCTTCAACTACTGGACTAGAAATCTCCTCATTTTCAGCTGGAACTTCAGTTTTATCATCATTTTCCTTCTCTACTACTGGAGGTACTTCAGGCTCTACATTTGGCATTACATCAGATGCTGGAGCAATTGGTTCTGCTGGAGTACTCTCTTCAACAGGAGTCTTAATAGCTTTAATAGAATCATTTATATTTATTGTATGTAAATATAAATCTTTTCCAACTTGACCTATAAAACTAAAACCAGTAGAATCCTCTCCTAAAACTTTCTTACCAGTAAAGTCATAAAGGTTTGCTTCAGAGAACATATCATCAAAAACAAATCTTCCTTCACTACCCATTTCATTTTCCATTGCACGTTTAATATTTAGAGAATCATTATTATACTTACTAGCTTGAGTAGGATCATCTTTAACAGCAATAGACGCTCTAACCTCTGCACCTTCTACTAAAGTCTTTTCAACTAATATAAAACGATCCGCAAGTAATTCTATTCTCTTATTGTCACAAGGAATAATCAAATTACAATTCTCATCCAATACACCTAAAGTAGAGTATTCTTCATGTCCCACTGCTTCTTTTACATTTGGAGTTACTACATACAAATTATCTACAAGCATTGTTCCATTAACAAAATAATATTGTACTCCATCACTACCAGTTACATAAGTACATTCAGTATCTTCATATCCTAAATCTTTAACTAATCCTCTTTGTATATTCATTCTAGCCACCACCTATTATTCTAATATAATAATAGCATATAAATAAAATCTAAACAAGACATTTTTTAAAGTTATGTATAAAAATTAGTAAATTCCCCATAATAATATTGTGAATATTTGCTGAATTCATGCTCAAGTCAATCAAATGATTGACTTTTTCAGTTGCAATTTTTCTTTATTTTAGATACAATAAAGATGATTGTGAGGAAAAGATAATGCATGAAAAAAATAAGTTAACTCTAGGCATGGGTTTTTTATTCTTCTTTGTTATTGTAAGTTTCGGACTTATCATAATAAATGAAAAAAAAGTATCTTTCTTACTACCTCAAATAGACAAAAAAATAAATACTTATCTTAAAACCAATTACGAGAACGAATTAGAAAAACTAAAAATAAATAAAACTAAATATGATTTAAAATGTAATTGTTATAAAGCTAAAGTATTTAATAAAAACAATAAGAAGTTATTTTTCGAAATTACTTATGCACGAAAAAAAATTAAAGATACCTATAAAGTTAATTATAAACAAGGAAAAACTCTTCTTGGAACAATAGAAAATACTTTAACTAAAGAACTACAACAAAATAAAAAGGATAATACTTTAAAAGTAATTATTCCTAAAACATTAGATGAGTTTAATCCTAGTATCAGAGAAGAAATAATAAACTCTAATGATTTTAAAAATTTAAATATTTACAAAATCGAAGATGAATTCTTAATAACTGATTGGAATTTTAATACTATAAATAATTCTATTATCGATTTCCATAAACAAATTATAGCATCTAAATTTAAACCGATAAGTTATGATTTTTATATCACTAATAAATCTAATCCTGGAGAAAGCTTTCAAATTACAAATTTAAAAACTGATTATATTAATAATCAAACATTAAATGAATTAATTCCCGCAATTAAAAACAATAACAAAGAAATATTAAACAAATATAACATGCAAAGCAAAAATTAAGGAGGACTATATGAACGATTGTTTATTCTGTAAAATTAATAATGGTGAAATACCATCTAAAACTATTTATGAAGATGATATGATAAAAGTATTTTTAGATATTAATCCATCTACTAATGGAGATTTACTTATCGTCCCTAAAAAACACTATGAAAATATTATGGATGTAGATGATGAAGTAATTACTCATTCATTAAAAATAACAAGAGAAAAACTATATCCTTTATTAAAAGAAAAACTACATTGTGAAGGTCTTACTATTGTTGAAAATAATGACTATGGTCAAGATATAAAACACTTCCATATTCATCTAACACCAAGATATAAAGAAGATTGCCTACTTCATAAATTTAATAAAGATATTTTACTATCTTTAGATGAAGTATTTAAAAATTTAACTGAACAATAAACGGTTCTTTGTCAAATAGTGTTGGTAGACAAAAATTTGATAAATGAATTTATTTACATAGGATGACGAAAGTCATCCT
>CANQVR010000010.1 GCA_947627375.1 uncultured Bacilli bacterium
ATGACCCTGTTCCACTTGCCTTATTATCCCATGAATATTTTCCTATACTATCTGCCCTTATTAGTTTGATTCTCCATTCTTTTGTTCCTGATGAATTCTCTTCATTCGTTACTCCGATTATCCTCCATCCTGCTTTTTCATCATTAAATGTTACATAGTTATTTGGGCTTTCTCCTATGTATCTATAACTTGTACTTCCGTCTGGATGACTTATCTCAAACATCTCTTTCTTTTGATCTGTATTTGCACTGTTATAATCTAATTCTTTTGAATTTGCTTTATCTATTAATCCTTGTACATCAAGTGATTGAATATATTCTTCTACTTCCTTTTTATCTACTGGAAATGTTAATTCTTTATTTGATAATCCTACATTACTTCCGAATGTTATTGTTGCTGGTTGTTCTCCATTGTTTTCTATTATGATCTTATATGTCTTCTTATCTCCTTCATCTCCACTTTTAGGTAAAACTATTCCCTCTCTTGTTGGACATGGATCATTATCTTTTGTATATCCTACTGTTACATCTTCACTTGTTGTACTATAATAAAAATTGAGTTTTGCTTCTATTCCATTTACATTTAATTGTTCTACTTCGATTTCTTTTTTCGATTGTCCTAAAACTACTACTTGTTTTTCTTCATTAAAGTCTTTACTTGAGATAAACGAATACAAGTTTCCTGTTACAATATTTAATGCTCCCTTTCTTTCCGCTCTTGCTGTGAAGAAAGCATACGATGTACCAACAATACACACGAAAACTATCATTACTGCCATAGCAATAATGAATTCATTTTGGGGACTAATAACCCTATTAATAAATTCTTTTAACCTTTTCATTATTTACACCTAACCTTTATACTATAATTAAAGTTTAACAAAAACAAAAATAAATATCAATAATTTAGACAAACATATATTTGCCAATATTTGGTAAATATTGTCGTTATTTACATTTATATTATCTATTTTGTATAATTTACAAAAAATTATACAAAAAAAGACTATATCTTTTATTGATATAATCCATGTATTTTTTGAATATCAGTATCACTTAAATCATCTATTTTCCATTTTCCATCTTCTTTTTCTAAAACAAAAGTGATTTCTTCTTTTCTCTTATCAGTTACATTTTTCATCTCTTTTATCTTATAATCCATATACTTAGAATCATCTACACCACCACGTTTTTCATCCTCAAATTCTTCCTTATTATTCTCATAATACTCTTTAGCTTTTGCTAGTGCACTAGCATAGTCATAAACTTCAACTTCTACTAAGACATTAGCATCATCACCATCGACACTTTCATCTTTAATCTTATAAGATAAATTTTGATATTGTTTTTCCATTAAACTTTTATATTCTTTTCTAGCATCATCAGATAAACTATCATCATCTTCAACAATATCATCAAGTTGTGTTAAAACATTTTGATCCATACTTTGATATTTTCCTAAAAATTCTTCTACTGCTTTACTAGGTGTTGCTTCAGTATTACCACATGCAGTTGTAAATATTGTAAATACTGCAATAACAAATAATAATAATTTTTTCATTTTATTTTTCCTCCTACTTTTAGGATGAGAAAAAATTATTATTTTATACATTTTTATAATAATTATTTACTATTTTTACTTATATTTATAATAGAAGAAATTGGAATAATATAATATTTTTCATTTAAATGTATTAATTCATCATAAAAACAAATTATACCCCCTTCTCCTATTCCTTTTTTAGATTCTTCTTCTAATTTAGAAAAAGACTTTATCATACTTTCATTTGGCATTGCCGTTTTTTTAATTTCAAATGGAAATAATTTATTATTCTTATCAAATATTAAATCTATTTCATTTTTTTCTTTATCTCTATAATAAGATATATTAACATCTTCACCGATTGCTTGATAAGCTTTTACAATTTCACTTATCACAAATGTTTCTAAATAATGTCCTGAAGAGGAACTAAGTTGTAATTCTTTTGCACTATCCCAACCTGCAAGATAGGAACAAAGTCCTGTATCCATAAATACTATTTTAGGCATATGTGTTATTCTTTTAAGTTTAGAAGACATATAAGGTTCTAACAAATATACTATTCCACTAGCTACTAAAATTTCAACCCAACTTTTTACTGTTTTATCAGTAATGCCAAGTTCTTTAGCAATTGATGAATAATTAAGTTGTTCTCCATTCCTTTCTGCTAGAGATATCATAAAACGTCTAAACTCAAAAAGATCACTTACATTGCTTTGTTCTTTTACATCTCTTGCTAGATATGTATTTATATAACTATCAAAGAAATTATTTCTATTCATTTTTGCTATATCATATACTTCTGGCATTCCACCTTTATAGATAAATTCAAATATTTTATTAACATCTATTTTTTCACTTTTAGAAAGTTTATTAGGAGAAAATGGTATTTTATTTTCGTTTTTTATAACTTCTGCATAAGTAAAACTATTTAATCTAACTATTCCTACACGTCCCGCTAGAGATTCAGTTACATTATTCATCAATTTAAATTGTTGAGATCCAGTCAACCAATACATTCCTCTTTTTTTCTCTTCATCTACTTTTATTTTAATGTAAGGAAAGAGTTCAGGAGCATATTGAACTTCATCTATCAATAATGGCCATGGATGTTCTTCTAAAAATAATTTAGGATCTTTTTTAGCTTCATTTCTAAGTACTATATCATCTAGTGTTACATAGCTCATATCTTTTGGCATTAAAGATTTTAATAGTGTTGTTTTACCAACTTGTCTAGGTCCGGTAACTAATAATACTCTAAAAGTTTCTGATATATTTTTAACTGTTTTTTCAGCTTCTCTTCTTAACATTTTTATCTTCCTTTCATGATTATATTACACCTTCACTCCGAAAAAGTCAAGGTATACACTCCGAAAAAGTCAGAAAAAATAGGTAAAAACCTATTTAACTTTTTTCTTTCTAAGTTCAAGTAACATTAGAGTACTTCCAAATAAAAGTATTAATGATCCAACTAAAATATATAAACTATTATTAGCAGAAGTATCTGGTACTGAAATAGTTTGCACAACTTTTGTTTCATTTTTTGGAGTATTATTTGCTTGTGGTGTTAATGTTGAAATATCATATTCATTACTATTCATAAACTCAGAGAAATTACTAATATTATGTATATATAAAAGTTTATCTTTATCACTTTCAAATTGAGATTCATTATTTAATTCTCTACTTGACATAATAGCGTAGTCAATAACCCCTATATAAGATCCATTAAGTCCAAGATATTCAGTAGTAACTGAAGATAAATTATTATCAAATCCAACAACATCTATTACTTGAGAACTAGAATAATATTCTCCATTTACTTGTAAAGGTTTATATAATAATTCTTCTTGTTTTTGAAATAATAAAGCATTAGCTTCATAAAAATAATTAAAATCTTCTTTCTTTTTTAGTTTATAATCAACTCTTAATAAACATATATATTTAGATTCCGGTTTATCATTTACTAAGTTTTTTGCATAATCAGTAAAAGATGATCCTAAATTCGTTTGATTAAACTTTAAGTTTAAATTAATAGAAACTGCAGAAGCTCCATCGATATTTCCTACTGTTAATTCAGGATTAATATCAAAATTATTAGTTTCATAGTTTAAAGTAGTTTCTTTTATTTTTTGTTCTTCTTTTAAAGCTCCACTTGGATTTGCATAACATTCTATTTTTAATGCCTCAATAGAATAATCATAACCTTTACCACTATATGTAGCAGGTAATTTAGTAGCAGCATTTACATCTATATTTTTTATTAAAAATATTCCTACAAATATTAATAACAATACTCTTAATTTCTTTTTCATTTCTATACCTCACTTATTATAATTACATTATAACAAATGATTATTTAAAACAAAACAAAAAAAGCGTCCTCTTGACACTTTTATTAGTTTTTATCACGAACTTTAATATGTGCCTCTCTAAGTTGTATTTCTGTAACATTTGATGGAGCATTCATCATCATGCAAGATCCATTTGCATTAAGTGGGAATAGTATTGTTTCTCTAATAGAATCTTGATCTAAAAGTAACATTAGCATTCTATCAAGTCCTGGAGCCATTCCTCCATGAGGAGGTGCTCCATATTGGAAAGCCTCATAAAGTGCTTTGAATTTTTCTTTAATTACATCTTCACTAAGTCCTGCTATTTCAAAAGCTTTCTTCATAACTTCAGGATCATGATTTCTAATAGCTCCACTAGCGATCTCTACTCCATTACAGACAAAATCAAATTGATACGCTAAGACATCTTCTACATTATCTTGATTAAGTCCCTCAAGTCCTCCTTGAGGCATATTAAACGGATTATGTTTAAAATCAAACTTTTCTTCTTCTTCATTCCATTCATACATTGGAAAATCTTTTACAATACAAAATTCAAAAACATCAGGTGAAAGTAAATCTAGTTTACGTCCTAACTCATCACGAATAAGTCCTGCATATTTAGAAGCATTCTTTCTATCGGCAATAAAGAATAGAACACTATTTGGTTTTAGAGAAGCCTTATCTATTAAATCTTTTCTTTCATCATCAGTTAAAAACTTATCTATCGGTCCAGCAAAAGACATATCTTCTAAAACTTTAAAATAACCAATACCAGGCATTCCAATACTTTTAGCGTATTCTACTAAATCATTAAACCAAGAATTAGATTTATCTGCAATATTTTCTACTGTTATTCCTTTAACAGGAACACCTCTAAAGGGACGAAAATCAGTATCTCTAAATTCTTCTGTTAAATCTATTATTTCTAATTTGTTTCTAAGATCAGGTTTATCAGTACCATACTTTTCTATGGCTTCTTTATATGAAAGTCTTCTAAATGGTCTTGGACTTATCTTTTTATCACTAAATTTCTTAAAAGTCTCATAAAATATTTCTTCTCCTATTTCTAAGATATCATCTTCTTCTACGAAAGCCATTTCAAAATCTAATTGATAAAATTCTCCATATACTCTATCACTTCTCGCATCTTCATCTCTAAAGCAAGGAGCAAACTGAAAATATCTATCGAATCCTGAACACATTAGAAGTTGTTTAAATTGTTGTGGTGCTTGAGGTAAAGCATAAAACTTACCATGGAATCTTCTACTAGGTACGATAAAATCTCTCGCCCCTTCTGGACTTGATGCTGTAAGAATTGGAGTTTGTAATTCTAAAAAGTCATGTCTTATCATAATTTCTCTTAAGAAATTAATTACTTTATTTCTAAAGATAATATTATTTTTAACTTTAGGATTTCTAAGATCTAAATATCTATATTTAAGTCTAACATCTTCACTTACTTCATGAGATGTCATTATTTCAAAAGGTAGAACATTACGACTTTTTCCTAAAACCTTTATCTTGCTAACTAATATTTCAATCTCTCCTGTTTTAAGTCTTGGGTTAAAGTCATCCTCATCTCTTTTTCTAACACGCCCCTCTACACTAACACTACTCTCACGTGTTAAATGATCAAACATATCATCATCATTAGAGACAAGTTGTACTGTTCCAGACATATCTCTAACATCTACAAAAATAACTCCCCCATGATCTCTAATATTTTCAATAAAACCTGCTATTTTTACTTCACGATCTATATCTTTAACAGTTAAATCACCTAAAGTAGTATTCTTATATTTATTTTCCATCACTCTTTCTCCTTTCAAGTTCTTTTTTAATAATTTCTAAAGACATATTAGGATTAGCTTGTCTTTTAGTCGTTTTCATAACTTGACCGACAAAATAATTATAGACAAAAGTATTACCATCCTCTACATATTGTCTTACTTGTTCAGGATTATTATCCATAACTTCTTTAATAATATTAAGAAGTTTATCTTCATCATTAATTTGCTCTAAATGATCTTCTTTTATTAAATCTATTGGATCTTTTTCTTCTTTTATTGCTTTATAAAGTATTTTTTTACCATGATCAAGAGAGATCTTTTTATCATGTACTAAAGATGTAAGTTTTGCAATAGATAAAGCTTTAACAGGGAATTCATCTATAGTAATAGAAAGTTTATTTAAAGTAGAAAGTACTGAGGTAGTAACAAAATTCAAAGCAATAGAAGAGTCATTACTATTTTCTACTACTATATTAAAGTAATCACTTATTTTTTTATCTTTCGCTAAAACTCCAGCATCATATTCACTTAATCCATATTTTTCTTGATATAATTTATATCTTTCTAATTTTAACATTGGTATTTCTTTTCTAATAGAATCTAAATATTCTTTAGAAAGAGGAATCTTTGGAATATTAGGTTCAACAAAATATTTATAATCGACTGCATCTACTTTTTTTCTCATCGAATAAGTTTTACCATCTTCGCCTATTCTTCTTGTTTCTTGAACTACTTTTTCACCTTTATCTAATATTTCACTTTGACGTTTTATTTCGTATTCTATAGCATCTCTTACTGAATTAAAAGCATTGATATTTTTCATTTCAACTTTAGTACCAAGTTCATTGCTACCCTCTTTCATTAAAGATATATTAACATCACATCTCATTTGTCCATAATTACTTTTAGCTTCACTGACATCTAAAAATAAGAATACATCTCTTAAATCCTCTAAAAAGCAAACAGCTTCTTCTGCACTTTCTATACAAGGTTCTGTTACTATCTCTATTAAAGGTATACCACTTCTATTATAATCTATTAAAGAGAAATTAGAATTATGTTCTAAGGATGCTGTATCTTCTTCTAAGTGTAGTTGATGAATTAAAACACGTTTTGTTTTTCCATTTACTAATATATCTAAATAACCATTAACACCCATAGGTTTAGTAACTTGTGTTATTTGATATCCCTTAGGAAGATCAGGATAAAAATAATTTTTACGATCAAACATTATTTCTGAAGGATTACTACAGTTAAGAGCCATTGCTGTTTTTAAAGCTTTATAACAAGCCTCACGATTTACAACAGGTAGTATTCCCGGAAGTCCTAAATCGACTGTTGCCACATTTATATTAGGAGTCATCGTAAAAAGATTAGGGGCACTAGAAAAGTTTTTCGATTTAGTTTCTAATTCACAATGAACTTCAAGACCAATCACAACTTTATACATCATCATCACCTGCCACTTTATTTTTAATACCAATAACATCCTCTATTTTTTGAGCCATATTTAAAACTAGAGAATCTTCTCTTACTCTTCCCGTTAAATTTACTCCAACAGGAAGACCATTATGATAATACATCGGTAAAGTTATACTAGGAAAACCTCCAAAGTTAGCAATAGCCATATGATTTTCTAAAACTGTTGCTTTTGGATCTAACTTCTCACTTTTAACATCATCTGTAATAAGAGGCGCAACACTTCCACTAGCAGGAAGAATCATACCATCGAACTCTTTGAAAAGTTCATTAATCTTATCTACTATTAATCTTCTTACACGTAAAGAATTTAAAAATAATTTCTCTTGATTTTCTTTTTGTAAAATATAACTACCTAGTACAAATCTTCTTTTGATAAGTTCACTAAAACCTAAAGTTCTCGCATTAAACATCACTTCATTTATATCTTTACCATCTTTTCTTGATCCAAACTGAATTCCTGTCAAATTAGCATTATTACTTGTAGCTTCAGCACAACTAATAGTCATATATACAGGATATATTGCCTTAAGTAATTTCTCATCAATAGATGCTTCTTCAATCAGAAAACCTTCTTTTTTAAGTTTTTCCATTAATTCTTTGAAAGTTCTAATAGTCTTCTTAATATCTTCATCTTGATATATTTCTTCATCTACTATTTCTTTAATATAGAAAAGTTTTCTACCTTTAATACTATCATGGATGTGCTCTAAATAGCATAGATTATCATCTTTTAAAGAGGTCATATCTTTTGGATCATTTCCTTTTATAATATCAGTAACAATTGCCGTATCTTCAACATTTCTAGAAAATAGTCCAACATGATCTAAACTAGAAGCAAAAGCAAAAAGTCCATAACGAGAAATACGTCCATATGTCGGTTTAAAACCTACAACTCCTCCAAATGAAGCTGGCTTACGAATAGAGTCTCCCGTATCACTACCGATAGCAAAAGGAATGATACCTGCTGCTACTGCAGCAGCACTTCCAGCACTGGAACCACCAATAAGTCTTTTTTTATCATGAGGATTGAAAACTATCCCCGTATGTGCTGTAGTTCCTGTACCACCCATAGCAAGTTCATCTAAAGTAGTTTTACCAACTAAAACTGCTCCGGCATCTTTTAAACGTTTATAAACTGTCGCATCATATACTGGAACATAATCTTTTAAAATATTACTTGAAGCTGTCGTTAAAATTCCACTAGTAGAAAAATTATCTTTTAAAGCATAAGGTATTCCATTAATTAAAGTATCTTCTTTGGCTCTTTTTCGATATTTATCAATAATAGTTACAAAATAATTACCCTCTTCAGTAGAATGCGCTAAAGTATTGGCTTCTTTAAATAATTCTTCTGAAGTAACTTCATTTTTATCTAACATTTCTTTTAATTCTTTAATACTTTTGTGTTTATAATCCACCTATTCCACCACCTTTGGTACTTTTACTTGATCTCTTACTTGATGCTTTACATTACTTAACACTTCATCAACTGTCAAGTAATCCCCTATTTCATCTTCTCTTAAATGTGCTTCTTCTAAAGGAAAAGGAAATGTCATAGGTTCAACATCTTTGATATTAGGAATTTTTCCTATGTATTCCATTTGTTCTAAAATAACATCGAATTCTTTTTGTAAAGTTGTATACTCTTCTTCTTCCATACCAAACATCAATTTAGCTGCATAATCTTTTAATTTTTCTTTTTCTATCATTTCTATTCCTCCTATAAAAAAAAGCCATCCATCCCTAAAGGGACGAATGACTAAATACACTCGCGGTACCACCCAATTTATCAAGTATTACTTGATCACTTTATAGATAACGGTCTATATCCGGCTTAGTCTACTTAATTTCTTTAAGCACTCAGAAGTGTTTTTCGTCTATACTCTTTTGTTAGATCACACCAAACTCTAACTCTCTTTAAAAAGAAATATACCTACTCCTCTTCGTCTTCGTTTTACTCTGCTATTTTACTAAAAAAATACACTTTTGTCAATTATCTAATGGTTTACTAAGTCTATTTTTATAAATAATAGTTAAATTATGACTAACTATATTATAATATTCTTTTTCTAATTATTTATAAAGTTTCCATATTTACCTATAAATTTCTGATTTAAAAAATCTCTCTTGAAATTCTGTTAATGCCGCAATAGCATCATCACTATAATTAACTCCATCTTTTGCTACAACTAATTTATCATCATCGTCATCAAGTCTATGAATAATTGCAATGACTTTTCCGACAAACTCATCAAGTGGAACAAACTCTCCTACTACATAAGCATCTAATTCTTCTCCATCTCCACTAACTGTATTTGGAATATACCCATAATTAACAGGATAAATAAAATTCCACTTAGGATGTTTACTTCCAAGAATTCTATCCATTTTTACTTTTACTTCTTTTCCTAAAAAATCTTTTATATTTTCCATAATTTACTCCTAACTATTACTACTATATTTTTCTGCCTGTTTTGTTATAAAATCTTTATCGTTCCTATAATCTAAGCCCATTGCTTTCTTTACTTTACCTAAAGTATCCGCTACTATATTTCTTGCTTTATCACTACCATCAAATAATATTTGATAAACTTCTGGTATATTATTTTCAAGTTCACATCGTCTCTTACGAATAGGTTCTAATGTATCTTGTAATACAAAATTTAAAAATCTTTTTACTTTCATATCACCAAGTCCACCACGTTCATAATGTGCTTTAAGCTCATCTAAGTTTTTATATTCTAACTCTTTTGTTTCTTCATTCTTAAAATATTTTTCAAAATGTTCATCTTTACAAAAAGCCTCTAAATATATAAAAACAGGATTACCCTCTGTCTTACCAGGATCTGATACTTTAACATGATTAGGATCTGTAAACATACTCATTACTTTTTTTTCAACTTCTTCTTTTGTATCAGCTAAATAAATGCAATTCCCAAGTGATTTACTCATTTTAGCATTTCCATCAATACCAGGAAGACGTTTACAAAATTCATTTTTAGGAAGTACTGCGTGAGGTTCAACTAAAACCTCTCCATAAAGTCTATTAAAAGTCCTAACAATCTCTCTTGTCTGTTCAATCATTGGTAACTGATCATCCCCAACTGGTACAATATTTGCATTAAATCCTGTAATATCTGCAGCTTGGCTTATTGGATATGTCATAAATCCTACTGGTATACTGTTATTAAACCCTCTATATTCTATTTCTTGTTTTACTGTTGGATTTCTCTTTAACCTAGAAAACGTTACTAAATTCATATAATAAAAAGTTAAATCACTTAATTCAGGAACTTCTGATTGTAAAAAGATTGTACTTTTTTTAGGATCAATACCACAAGATAAATAATCAAGCGCTACCTCAATTACATTATCTTTTACTTTTTGTATATTACCTGAATTATCAGTGGTTGCTTGAGCATCAGCTATTTCAATAAATATTTGTTCATATTTACCTGAATTTTGTAATTCTACTCTCTGTTTTAATGACCCAACTAAATGACCTAAATGTAATCTTCCAGTAGGTCTATCTCCTGTTAATATAATATCTTTCATTATGTTTACCTCCACCTATAAACTTATAATCATATTTTATTATGAAATATGATTAAAGTCAATTTTAGATAAACAATTACTTTTTTACTTCTTTCATCGTAAGTATCTTAAATAATTTTACATGACGATTAGAAAAATTATTACTAATATCTTCTACTAACTCTTTATATAAATCAGCACTTTCTTTTTTATTAGAAAAACACTCTTCATATAAATATTTAATTTTATTCATATTCTTTTTTCGATAACTACTTTTTAACTCTTTTAATAGATAATTCTTAATAAAAGCTTCATGTCTTGTTAAGAAAAAATCTATATTACGAGACTTTAATTTCTTATAATTAATCTTCATAATATCTAAATTCTCTACTATATCTAAGATCTCATCTTCTTCATCTAATAAAAGTCCACTTCGATACATTATCTTTCCACTTTTGGAAAATTCTCCTGCGATAACTTTACTACCATCACTAAATAAACAAACATATTCCATAACTTTTCTCGTTTTAAAATCGAAAAGTTCCGTTAAATTTTTAATTTTCTTTAATATATCTTCTTCTATTTTAATTTCATAATTAATTAAATCATCTATAAAAGAAGTATTAACTCTAAAAAGAGGAATCTTTTTAATATGTTCTATATTATCAAATTGATCCCATTCAAAGAACTCTAAAATACGATTATCATCAGTTAAATTAAGTATAATATCATAAATATAAACCATTACTTTCTCCTTTCCAGTATATTGTTATTGTGACCAAAGAAAGTCCAATTAATACATATAAACATTCATATCTTTTAAAAATAAAAAAAATAAATTCTTTAAAGGTATATCCAAATGAAAAAAGGTTTAGATAAGTAATGATATAAGTAGAACCTACTACCATGAGTCCAAAACCAAGTAAAAATAAAAATACTCTCATAAGGTCTCCTCTAAATTACTTTATGAAATATAAAAGTATTATATACAAAAAAGAGGAGATTATTTATTTCTAACATAATCTCCTCTTTTAATATATTTTCGATAAATTCTTTTTCTATTTCTTTTAATAATAATATTTTTAAATGTTATAGGAATTCCTTGTGAATCATCACTTATAGAACTTTGAACTTGAAAGTGAATATGTGGTCCATTAGTATTACCACTATTACCTACTTTAGCTATCACATCACCTGTTTTAACTATATCTCCCACTTTAACTTTAAAACTATCTTTTAATAGATGTGCAATCATACTAAATTCATTATATTTATGTTTTATAATGATATAATTCCCCCTAACTTCATCGACATCACAAACTATTTTTCTATCTTTATCTATTTTAGTATTAGGATATTTATTACAAACTTCAAAGACAATTCCCTCAAGTGGTGCGAGAACATCTTTCTTATAACAGTAATGATTATCTATATTAGAATAATCTTGATAAAAACATTCTTTATTAACTCTCATATCTAAATCATAGGCATATCTTTGATTAGGAATATCAATAGAATGAGAATCTTCATCACTAATACCACCAAATTCAACATAAAATTCTTCTTTAAATGGTAAAGAATATTTATTTTTACTCATGAAGTCACCTCTTAATAAATAGAAAAGTTCTACAACTTAGAACTTTTACTAATCTTTTAAATTATAATAAACATCTTGAACATCATCTAAATCTTCTAGTTGCTCTACTAAGGCATGAATTTTTTCAACTTGTTCACTATCAAGTTCAACTTCGTTTGTCGGTACATAAGTTACTTCACTAGAAATAAAATCATTAACCCCAGCATCTTCTAAAGCTGTTTTGACTTTGATAAAATCATCTGGAGTTGTTGTAATTGTATAACTATCTTCATCCGTGACAAAGTCTTCTGCTCCATTATCAAGTGCCACCATCATCATTTCATCTTCAGAATAACTATTAGGTATTTCAATTATACCTTTACGAAGAAACATATAACTAACAGAACCATCAGTTCCAAGATTTCCACCTCGTTTAGTAAAGGCACTTCTAACCATAGATGCAGTTCTATTCTTATTATCAGTAAGACAATCTACCATAAAAGCAACTCCACCTACTCCATATCCTTCATAACGAATAGATTCATAATTTTCTCCATCACTATTACCTTTAGCTTTATCGATAGCTTTATTAATCTTATCTTTAGGCATATTTGCACTTCTTGCTTTTTCAACAATCATTCTAAGTGATGCATTTTGTAAAGGATCAGGAGCACCACTTTTAGCTGCAACATAAATTTCTTTAGCTAACTTTTGAAATACTTTACCACGTGCCGCATCAGCTTCTCCTTTAGCTCTATGTATTTTTGCCCATTTTGAATGTCCACTCATTTTTATTCCACCTCGCTTTAATTCGTAAACATTATAACATACTTACTTATTTTTAACAATCACTCTATACACATTATCTACAAAAAAGAAAAGTCTTTCTACACTTATATATACTATCGCATCAGGATTATATTTATCTAATTCTGCTTTAGAATAATATTTATTTACAAATATTATGTTTTTATATAATCTAGATAAATATTTTTGTGTAGCATAATTAAATGAATCCCCTACAACAACTATTTTCTTATCATAAAGTCCATTAGATTTACATTTTTTAACTTTCCTTATAGTTCCCTTGCATTCTACTTTCACATCTTCTAAAAATTTATCTGCCTTAACTTCTTTAGAATCGACATTATCAAGAATAAGATTCATAGATGCTAAATCTCCATCTCTTTTACTAGTTTTAAAAGTGATATCAAAATCTTTATATCCTGGTTCCATAGTTTTCATTAATTCTGATACACCAAGATAAGCTCCATAATCATTCCAATGAGTATCATTTTTAAAATAAGTATCTCTTACTTTTCTTTTACTAATCAATTCCTGTTTTGGATAAATAACATTTAAATCCGTATTTTTTCTTATATAATTAATTAAATCCTCAGTTTTTGAATATTTCTGATCTTTATTTACTGTAATCATATCAGGTACATATTCTCTATAAACATTTTCCTTATTAGGTGCGATAAAAATATAAAAATCTATATTTTTCTTTTTTAAATAATTATTAGTCTTATTTAGATATTTAACACTTTTTTGCTTTTCTTTAGTACTATATTTATTTATTCTTCTATAACCTGAAATATTATCTCCATCGTTATATCCATTATAAAATAAATAATTATTTTTACCTAATATTATTTGATCATTAGAACTAGTATGAAAAAACTCATATAAGAAATATGCTCTAATTTTTCTTAATTCATTTTTAAAAGCTAAATTATCATTAAAATAATTTTCATAATCTCCAGGAAACTTTTCAATGTTTTTTATTGTTAATTTAGGTGTTTCTACTTTCTTTTGTTTTTCATAATTCTTATCATCCAAAACTGGACTTACAAAAAAGTATATTATGTCTGGTCCAATTAGTAAGAATATAAACACTATTATCAATATTAAATCTTTCTTATTATTTTTCATAAATCCCCCTAAAACCTATAATATATAAATGGATTATATGTACTGGATGCTAGTTCTAAAATACAAATAATCATTAGTATTGGTAAAATTATTAATTCTAAATTATTTTTATATATTCTAGATAATTTATTATCGTATTTTTCATCTAGTTTTTTAAATAACATTTGTAATGGACCACTACATAATATCGCAAATATCAAAACTATTAACAATTTCAAATTGAATATAGTTGGTAAAAGTGCATAACTTGGTCCACCTTTATAGATAAACAACATCTTTACGAAATATACTGCATCTCTTAAAGTATCTACTCTAAAAATTACCCAACCAACAATTACAATTAACATTACATATATATGATTAAGAAATTTAAATTTATTATTATTTAATTTTTCTAACAAAAACATTTTTTCTATAATTAGAAATATACCATAATAAAGTCCCCAAGCAATAAAATTAAAACTTGCTCCATGCCAAAGTCCTGTTGCAAAGAAGACTATTAATAAATTAATATATGTTCTCACTTTGCCTTTTCTATTTCCACCAAGTGGAATATATAAATATTCTTTAAACCAAGTAGAAAGAGAAATATGCCATCTTCTCCAAAATTCAGTTATTGAAGTTGAAATATATGGTAAATCAAAGTTTTTAGGGAAATTAAAACCAAACATTTTACCAAGTCCAATTGCCATATCACTATAACCTGAAAAATCAAAATAAAGCTGCAATGTATAACAAATCGCAATAAACCACATAAGTGGTGTATTGACATTTGCAGTAATTAAATTATCTACTACATAAGCTAAATTGTTCGCAAATAATACTTTTTTAGAAAGACCATAAATAAATTTTTTTACACCTAAGGCAAACGACTCGACATCAACATTTCTTTTCTTAATTTCTTTTTCTACACTTTTATACCTTACAATAGGTCCCGCAATTAACTGTGGAAATAATGAAACATATAAAGCCAAATCAAAAATATTTTTTTGAACTTTTATTTTCTTACGATATAAATCTATAACATAAGATAATATTTGGAATGTATAAAAAGATATTCCAATTGGTAAAATTATTGTTCTAAGATCTATAACTGTATGAGCAAAAATATTATTAATAATCGACGATATAAAATTAAAATATTTAAAGTAACCAAGAATAGCTAAATTACTAACAATCGCTACTGTTAAAATTTTTTTATCATGTTTTCTATATTTATCAATTAAAATTCCAAAAATATAATTGATAAATATAGAAAAAAGCATCAATAAAATATACTTAGGTTCTCCCCAAGCATAAAAGATTAAACTACTTATAAGTAATATTATATTTTTATATCTATCTTTAACAATATAATAGAAAAATAATACTATGGGTAAAAAAGCCCATAAAAATAACATCGAACTAAAAATCATTCAAACCACTCCCTATAATAATTGTAACATATATATAAAATATGTCAAAATAAAATATTTTTTGATTTATTTCCTATTATTTGTTATATTTAAATTGGTGATAGAAATGTATATTAAACTTAAAGGTAAAAAAATAATCGTTAGAGAACTTACCAAATTTAAAGATCGTTTTATTAGTTATAAATTTAAATTAGAACCAATAAAAGAAGGCTTGTGTTTTCCTAAAAAAAGATGGTTCTCTACTTATCTTTATTGCCAAAGAGTAGACGTCATCATGACTGATAAAGATAATAAAATTCTCTATATGTATCAAAATTTAAAAAGTGAAAAAATTATCTTTTTTAAAAAATCAGTCTATTATACATATATATTTCCAAGTAATACTGCAAATGACTTAAAAGTAGGAGATAAATTAAAGATAAATAAAAACTAGCTTTTGCTAGTTTTCATTTATCTTCTCACGAATCATAGAACTTACTTGTTTTAAATCAAATCTACCTTTAACTTTAGGAGTAACTATTCCCATTACTCTTCCCATATCTTTCATACTTGTCGGATTAACTTCACGACAAGCATCATTTACAATCTCTTCTACTTCTTCTTTTGATAAAGGTTTTGGTAAATATTTCTCTAAAACTTTAAGCTCTCTTTCCAAATTTTCTACTAAATCATCTCTTCCAGCTTTTTCAAAACATTCTAAAGACTCACGACGTGTCTTTACTTCTTTTGATAAAACATCAATTGCAAGGTCATCATTTAAATCACATTTTTTATCAATATGCGCTAAATCCATAGCAGATTTAACCATACGTATTACAGTAAGTGTTTCTTTATTTTTGTTTTTCATGGCCTCGACCATATCTTTTTTTAATGTTTCATATATTGTCATTATAATTCTCCTAACAATTAAAGAGACTAATAGTCCCTTCTATTTTTTCTATTATTTTTTCTAGCAGCTCTTCTTTGTCCTTCTTGTTCTTTTCTCTTCTTTACAATACCAGGTCTAACATAGTATTCTCTTTTCTTGCATTCAGAAAGGATGCCATTAGTTGCCTGTTTATGTTTATACTTCTTTATCGCAACATCTAAATTTCCGTCTACAACAACTGTCTTAGACGCTTTACCTAGTGCCATCTTCATCCCTCCCTTCGCTTGCTAAAACGATTATATCACAAAAATACGTTATTTTTCAACAAAATATAAGATTTTTTGCTATTTTTTCACATTTTTTTAACAAAAAATACTAAAAATACTACCAAAATACTTACCTAATTCATAAAAAAAACAACACCCAATATTTAAAAGACATAAAATTATAAGAAAATATAATATATATAAAGACATCTTTTTACTAACTAATCTAAGGGACATACATTATCCTCTGTTACTCTTCTAACAGAAGAGCCGAATGATCCACCTATTTCAAAAACAATATCTACAAGTTTAACTATTGCATTAATAACTCCTGCCGAAAGAGACAAAGTTGCTCCTCCTACCACATTATCAAGTGTTTCAGTTTCTACTTTTTTCATGATACATCACATCCTTTCGGATGAACAAGTCCATCCACAAATCCTAACGCAAATACCACTGCTGCTCCTATTCCAACCCAAATCCAGGCAGAAACTCCTCCTGTAATATTTTCTAATTCTTTCTCATCTACAACTTTCATTTTTCTTCCTCCTTCCAACAAGAACTAAATATCTTATATAACTTCTCATGTTTTTCAATAGTTTTTAATACAATATTATCAAATTCTTTATATTTCTTATCCACCTTCATTTTTATTTTTACTTGATGATAATTTTTCTTATTATTTTTTAAAACATTACGATTAACTTCAATTATTTCTTTTTTATATTTTTTATCTTTAACATATACATATCTATTTGCTTTTAAATATTTAAGCTCATGATTATCAACTAAAACTTCTACTATTTCATCACTTAAAACATTTCCATTTATTAAAATATATTTAGTAAACTTAAAAGTAAATAAAGCACTAACAAAAAATAAATATCCAATAAAAAGTAAAAAACTAAGACTAAAGATCAACTGCCTCTTCTCATAATTCTTCTTCATAACATTTTCCATTCTTTAAGCAAATACATCTATCAAATATATTTTTATTTTTAAGTCTATGTGAGATAAAGATAATTGTCTTTCCTTTTAAATAAGTAAATATTTTTTCTAATATTTCAAGTTCTTTTTTAGAATCAACTTGACTTAAAGCTTCATCAAAAATGTAAATATCACTCTGTTTTAACAAACTCCTCGCCAAAATTATTCTTTGACGTTCTCCCCCACTAAAATTAAAACCATTTTCTTCAATTAATGCTTTATCCCCTCCTTCACTATTTTTAATAATTTCATTTACTTTAGTAATATCACATACTTTTTTATATTTATTATCATCTATTGCTCTTCCTAAAGTAATATTATCAATTATAGTATCAGTAAATAAGTATTCACTTTGAGAAACATAACAAATTTTATTTCTAAGTAAATCTAAATGATAATGATTAATATCTATTCCTTTAATAGAAACACTACCAAAAGGAACATCTATATATCTAATTAAAAGTTTCATTAAAGTAGATTTACCACTACCAGTTTCTCCATATAAAAATACTCTTTCTCCATTTCTAATTTCTAAATTAACTTTATCTAGTAACTTTTTACTATTGTAAGCATAAGTTAAATCTTTATATTTAATAAGTCCTTTTAAATTATATTTTTCATAATGACGACTTCCAATAAATTCTTCTTTTTTAATAGAAAATAAATCTTCCACTCTCTCAAGAGAAATTTTAAAATTTTGAAAATCATAAAGTAAACTAATAAAATTCTTAAAAGATGAAAAATAATAATTTAAAACACTTTGAAATACTATTAACTCACTTAAAGTCATTTTTTCTAAAATTATATATTTACTACCTAAAAATAGAATTATGACAAGACCAGTATTAATAATTATATTTTTTAAAAATACTTCTACTTCTCCTACAAAAGAAAGTTTATAAACTGAACTAAGTAAAGCTTTATATTTTTTTCTAAATTTATAGATAACATCGTTTTCAATATGTTGACTTTTAACGACACTATTAGATGATAATACTTCTATCAAGTAAGAATTAACATTAACTTCATTTTTATGAAACTTTATCGTTAATTTTTTTAAATAATTTTTAACAACAATAGAAATAATCAATAATAAAGCTATAATTCCTAATACAATTAAAGTAATATTTTTATTTAGATATAAAAGTAATATTATAAAAATAATTATACATAAGAAATCAGTAGAGAAAAAACAAAAAACGTTTGCAAGAAAATTCTTCGTTTGTGAAAGATCACGAATTCTCGATACCACTTCTCCTGTCGTTCTATTTTTATAATAAAGGTATGGAAGTGAGATAATTTGCCTAAAAGTTTTCATTGTAAGCATTTCATCAAATAAACAACTCCATTTTAAAAGTATTACATTACGAAAAGACGAGGTAACTTCTTTTAAAAAGAAAATCGTTAAAACTGATAAACTAATATATAATGCATTTTCTATAGAATTAAAATTAAGCGCATGATCCATCAGGTATTTAAAATGAAAAGCACTTAAAACATTCAAAATAAAACAACTAAAACTCAGTGTTAATAAGAAGTTAAGAATAGATAGATTTTTTTTAAAAAAGTTTAAGATAGTTTTTTTAATTGTCTCCTTCGAAGAAAAAAATGCTATTTGTTTTACGGGCTTTAGATAGATAAAATGTTTACTAGAAAGTAAATTAAATTCTGAAAATTTCATTACTCTTTTACCTTTAGCTGGATCCATAACAATTAACTTATTATTCACATGATCTATATCATATATTACTATAAAATGTTTGTAGGTTTTATTGAGGATTATATGCGCGATAATGGGTAAGTCATCTTTTTTAATGTCAGTAATATTACCATACAAACCATATGAATTAAACCCTAAAAACTTAGCTGCTTCCACTAATTTACTAGCAGAAACACCATTTTTATTAGTATTAGTTAATTCTCTTAAATATTCTTTAGAAATATTGCCATTATAATATCTTACAACAGAAAGTAAGGAACAAACCCCACAATCTTTGATTCCATCCTGCATTACAATTTCTTTTTTATTACTAATTCTCCCACCTCCACTTATATTATTATAGGAAAATTGATTTTTTTAGCAGGTTTTTATAAAAAAAATATAATTTTTTTAACTAAATAAAAAATTGCTCATTTTTACAAGCAATTTTTCTTTAATATTAATTTTTATAAATCAAAATATAGACTAATTATTATATTTCTTTCTTAATTCCCACAACACTACAGCACTACCTAATAACATAATAGATATCCCAAACAAAATTTTACCACTACTTCTCGCATCCGTATTCGGTACTTTAACAGTTTGAATTTGTTTCGTTTCAACATTTGAACTACCATTATTATTAAGAAATTCATCTTTATCAACACCAAAATGTTCTTGCCAAAAATCATCAGAATCTTCATCTATTTTTTGTTGTTCAGAAACCATTGTACTCTTTAAATCACTATTATTATGAAAAATAAAGTTTTCATATTTTGTTAAATTTTCAAAATTAAACTCTTCATTTGTTACCAAGCAATACTCTCCTAAAGCCATAGAATCTCCTGTTGCAGTAATAGTTTGTTCTCCCAATTCACTTTCTCCTAAAACCACTTTTTCATCATAATTAAGATTAGTAGTTGATTTTGTATAAACAGCTGATGAAAAACTTTGTAAGATAGAAGTATTAGTATCTACATTTGGCATTTTTCCCGTTGAAAACAAATCTACATATTTATCTACATTATCCCAACCTAAATGATATAAATATTTATATTGATCAGGCAATTGTGTGATTTTATATTTAATTAAAAATACACAATAATATTTTTCACTAGACGAATCACTTGAAAGTTCTTGTTTTACATATTTTTCAAACAATTCTTTTTCATTAGTAAAATTAAGTTTAACTGCAACAAAATCATTAAACATTTTTGTACTTTCATCTGATTTCACTATATCTTCTTGTGGATTCATTGTTATTTCACTTGCAGGAACTTGTACAGTTTTTAATGGTTCTCTTTTATTTGATAAATTATTCTTTAAATAATCTATCGTATATATTTGTATTTCAAAACTTTCTATTTGATACTTAATATCATTAACACTACCACTATATGGAAGTGTAGTTTCTGCTTTTACATTCATAAAAGAAATACCCAATATTCCTATAAACGACAATAAAATAAATTTAATACTTTTATTTAACATAATAATTCACTCCTCTTTAGCTTTAATATAAGTATACAATATCTTAAAAAAGAAAAATATCAAATTTTAGATATTTGACACTATTTATACAAAAAAAGTGGTAATATTTATAACAAAAAATTTCCTCAATTTATTATAATATTACTCTTTTTAGTAGTCAAAATATTTTATTTTCTCCACTTCAATTAAACCATTTTATATAATATCTTGTTTTAAAAACAAATGTTTGATATAATTTTTACAGGGAAACTTAACTGTTGGGTGCTTGCCAACTTTCTTTTTTAGAAAGGAGGCTTGATATATGAAGAAAAAAGATTTATTAATCTCGTTTCTAATACTAATTATCATTTTATTAATAGTCTCTTTAATGATACTATCTATAAAGAAATAGCACTCAATCTAGCATAGATTAAGTGCTTACCATTTACGGCAAGTGCTCAACTCGCGAAGTTAAGTCTTCCCTTTTTTTATTTTATGTAAGTTTCCTTGACATATTCATAATAACATAAAAACGCACTTTTATCAAGTACGTTTTCTATCTATCTGGTGTCCACGACAGGATTCGAACCTGTGACCGATCGCTTAGAAGGCGATTGCTCTATCCAGCTGAGCTACGAGGACAAATCACATCAACAATTAAATTATATAACAAAGTTGTAAAAAATGCAACAACTATTGCTATCATTATAAAAAAGAGCACAAATTAATTGCGCTCTTTTTTATATCTTCTCTACTTTAATAGCTACTTCTTCATCATTAAGCTTATAACTATTATCTAAATTCTCATCAGCAATTATTTTTTCTGCCAAAGTTTCATTTTTAATATAATCTGCATATTTTTCAATCATCTCTTGAATACGAGAACTTCCCTTATAATAAATGTTAATATGATCAGTAATAACAAAGTCAGCTTCTTTTCTTAAACTTTGAACCATACGAACCATCTCACGTGCTAAACCTTCAAGTATCAAGTCATTTGATAAAGTCGTATTCAAAACAACACATGTCTTACTATCACTAGATGCAGCATAACCTTCTTTTACATTAATTGATGTAATAGTATTTTCTCTATCAAGAGTAAAGTCTTCTCCCTCTAAATCAATTGTTAATGGTGTCGTTGCCACACTAGAAGCATCTTTAGAAGAAATATCTTTAAGTAAATTTTGTAAAACCTTAATCTTTGGACCTAACTCACGTCCTAAAACCTTAAAATTAGGTTTTAGAGTATAATTCAAATAATCAGTCATATCTTCTTTATAAGTAATCTTCTTAACATTTAACTCTTCTTTAATAATAACATCTAAATCACCAATAATATCTTTAACTTCTTGAGCTAAGATAACTTCACCAATTGGTTGACGAACTTTAATATTAGCATCTTCCCTAGCATCTCTTCCTAAACTACAAACATCTCTTACTAAATCCATCTTCTCTTCGACTTTTTCATTTATTAAAGAATTCTCAACATCAGGGAAATCAGCAAGATGAACACTTTCTTCTCCTGTTAGTTTAGTATATATTTCTTCACTAATAAATGGTGTAATTGGTGCGGTTATTTTACATAAAGTAACTAATACTTCATAAGTTGTAAGATAGACGCTTTTCTTACTTAAAGAAAGTTGGCTATCCCAAAAACGTCTTCTATTACTTCTAATATACCAATTAGAGAAATCATCATTTAAAAACGGTATAATAGCTTTAACTACTTTATTCAAATCATATTCTTCATAACCTTCAGTTACAGTTTTTACAAGTCGATTAAGTTTAGAAAGTAACCAACGATCGATTAATTCTCTATCTTCTACTTTAACATCATATTCTCTTGGATCTATATCATCAGCATTAGCATACATTTCAAAAAATGAATAAGCATTTTTAAATGTAGAAATATATTTAGAATAAATTTCCTTAAGTCCATCTGTATCAAATCTTAAAGGTGTCCACACTGGAGAAACATAAGGAAGATAAAATCTAACTGTATCAGCACCATATTCTTTAATCGTAGAAAATGGTTCGACGATATTTCCTTTAGATTTACTCATCTTCTTTCCATTTTTATCAAGAAGTAAATCATTGACTAAGACGTTTTTATAAGGACTTTTACCAGTTACGAAAACTGAAATAACAAGTAACGTATAAAACCAACCACGAGTTTGATCTATTCCCTCAGCAATAAAATCTGCTGGAAATTGTTCTTCCCATAACTCTTTATTTTCAAAAGGATAATGATATTGTGCAAAAGGCATTGAACCAGAATCAAACCAACAATCAATAACATCACTTACTCTTTCCATCTTTTTACCACATTCAGGACAAATTATATGAACATCATCAACATAAGGTCTATGTAAATCAATATTACAATCAATATCTTCTACTGCTTTTTCAACTAGTTCAGCACGAGACCCTATCATTTCATCATGACCACAACTACATCTCCATAATGGTAGTGGTGTCCCCCAATAACGATTTCTTGATATAGCCCAATCTTTCATATTCATAAGCCAATTACCAAAACGTTTTTCACCGACAAATGAAGGATGCCAATTAACTGTTTTATTAGCTTCGATCACTTTATCTTTAAGTTTAGTTGTTTCAATATAAAAACTTGGTTTTGAATAATATATAAGTGGTGTATGACATCTCCAACAATGCGGATATTGATGCGTAATCTTTTGTTTTTTAAATAATTTATCATGTTCTTTTAAATATTTAACAACTTCTAAATCAGCATCAAAAACAAACATACCTTTCCAAGTACCATCTAAATATTTTCCATCTTCACCTACTGGATTTAAATATGGTAAATTATAATTTTTTCCAATTTGAGCATCATCTTCTCCAAAAGCTGGTGCAATATGTACGATACCTGTACCATCTTCCATCGTAACATAATCTCCACATGTTACAAAAAAGGCTTTTTTATTAACTTTAAAATCAGGTATTAATTGTTCATATTCTATTCCTTCTAAATCTCGTCCTATATATTCCTCTAAAATTTCTACTTCATCACCTAATACTTTATTCATTAAAGCACGCGCTAAAATAAATTTATTACCACGAGATGATACTTTAACATATTTTTCATTCGGATTAACACAAAGAGCAACGTTACTAGATAAAGTCCAAGGAGTTGTAGTCCAAACTAAGAAATATACATCTTCATCTTTCTTTTTAAAAGGAACAATTACTGTATTAGCAACACTTTCTTCGTATCCTTGAGCAACTTCATGAGATGCAAGTCCTGTTCCACATCTTGGACAATATGGTAATATTTTACTTCCTTCATAGAACAAACCTTCTTCAAAGAATTTTTGTAAAATCCACCATTCAGTTTCAATATAATTATTATCGTATGTAACATAAGGATGATCTACATCTATAAATTGTCCCATCTCACAAGTTAAATTTCTAAAAGCTTCTTCATTTTTCCAAACATTTTCACGACATTTCTCATTAAATTCTTTGATACCATATTTCTCAATATCTTTTTTACCAGTAAATCCTAATTCTTTTTCAACTTGTAATTCCACAGGAAGTCCATGCGTATCCCAGCCAATTTTTCTTACCACTCTATGTCCTCTCATAGTTTGATATTTACAAAAAGAATCCTTTAAGAATTTAGCCACCATATGATGAAGTCCAGGATAGCCATTAGCAGTAGCCGGTCCATCATAAAAGACAAAATTATCCTTCTCATTTCTATGATCAATAGTCTTATTTAAAATATCTTCTTTTTTAAATTTTTCAATATATTTCTTTTCAATCTCGTTAATAGAACCTTTCTCTAATTTTTCAAAACTCATATTATCTCTCCTCTCATAATTTATGCAAAAATAAAAAAAATACTATTCATCCTAAGGACGAATAGTATCGTGGTACCACCTTATTTTAATGATTTTTATATTTAAAAATCAAACTCATTACATTTAACGCATGCCTACGTCTTTATCTTATCCATAAAGAGCACTTGAAAGTGATCTTAATAAAGTTATTTTACTTGTTCGCACCAATCACAAGTTCTCTTTAAAAATAAATCTTTATTACGTCTTTCGCACTTGCTTTTACATGTATTAAGATATCACAAAAAGACATAAATTACAAGAATTTTTATTTAAATAATGATTTATTTAACTTTTTTTCCATTTTAACTACTTCTTTTATTAATGGAGCATTAATTCTTCTTTGAATACTTACAAATTCATTCCATTTAGGATCTCCAGGTCCAAAATCCTCATCATATGTTGGTACTCCTTTTATCTTTATAGAATCATCTATAAAAGGTACTGGATAATAAGCACTCAAATTATTTTGGATTTCTTCATGAGAATAAACACCACAATTTAAGACTTTAAGTGTTCTCTTAAATTTTTTCTTATTTTTATTACAACTATCGTTATAAAGTGCCCAAAGTTTACTACCTCTAATATCTAATGAATCAAGTACTAAAATACTTAATAAACCATTTTCATCTTCCATAATATTTTTAAGCACATTTATAGCGCCAGGATTTCCCTCAGACATTACATCAAGCATTTCAATTAAATTCATATCTTTAGTTATTTTTTCATTACTCATATAAAATCCCCCTTTCTCACTTAAAACCGAACATATTATAACACAAAAACACAATATTGTCAAAAACTAATCATTATCATTCAATACTTTTACATCTACCTGAACGGCAATATCACATTGAATTGGAAGTTTCTTATTTTCATCATGTCTCTTTAAAACAAAAGTTTTGTTTTCCATAAGAAATTCATATAAATAATCATAAATTTCAGGGGATGAAAAGAAATCTTGAATAGCACTGGCACAAATTTCTTCCAGTTTTTGTTCTAAATTAATAATATATTCCTCCTTTCTATTTCGATACTATAACAAAAGACACCCCCAAAAACAAATACCACTTTTATTAAATTGTGTTAAAAAAAGGAAGCAAAATTAAAAATTGCCCTAAGTGAATTTTAACATTTGTCTTCCTAAATTGTCTTGAAAAAGTTTTTTTCAAAGTTTTTTAATTTTTTTCATAATTTAGTGGTTTTAATTCATCGAGTAAGAATTTACCATCTTTTCTAATTAGTTTATCATCAAAATATATTTCTCCTCCACCAAAGTCTTCTCTTTGAATTAATACCATATCCCAATGAATAGCAGATTTATTACCATTATCACAATCTTGATAACAAGCACCTGGTGTAAAATGTAAACTTCCTAAAATTTTTTCATCATATAATATATCTCCCATTGGATATAATATTTTTGGATTAAAACCTAAAGAAAATTCTCCTACATATCTCGCACCTTCATCAGTATCAAATATTTCATTTAATTTTTCATCATCTTCATCACATGTTGCTTTAATTATCTTACCATCACGAAAAGTTAAAGACACATGATGATAAATATTTCCACGATAAGGACTTGGAGTATTATAAGTAATTACACCATTAATACTTTCTCTAAGTGGTGCAGTATAAAGTTCTCCATCAGGAATATTTTTCTCTCCTGTACAAGGTATGGCTGGCATACCTTTAATAGAAAAAGTAATATCTGTACCAGGAGATACTATTCTCACTTTATCAGTTTCTTCCATAAGCTTTTTCAAAGGAAGAATATCTTTACTCATCTTCTCATAATCGACAGTCATAACATCCCAAGCAAAATTTTCAAATTCACGTGTCGTCATCTTTGCTTTATGAGCATCGACAACAGATGGATAATTTAAAAGTACCCATTCTCTTTCGTTAACCCTTTCATTATTTTCTTCTTCAAGTCTTTTTCCAACTTCGATTAAATAATCTTTACTTGCATCTTTATTCTCATAATCATTATAAGTATAACGAATACTGATAAAAGCATCCATATTAGAAACCTCAAGTCTTTTCAACTTCTTTAAATAAGCAATCCTAGATAAATTAGACACTTCACTTAAATAAGCATTAAGTCTATAATTATCTTCTTCTAAATAAAAATTAGCTCCAACCTTTTTCCCTTCTTCAATAATCTTTTCCACAAAATCCTCTGCCTGATAAGGAAAATTAACTTTAACATTACTTCCCTCTTTTAATTTTAAAGAATAATTAACTATCGTACGAGCTAATGCTCTCATTTTCTCTTCTTTCATGTAACCATATCCTTTCTTTGAACATAAAATACTACTAAAGGAGTGTATTTTATGTATCAATCTAAATATATTATACCAAAACAAAGACAAGTTATGTACCAAAATTATCCCAATAATACACAAAATGACAGATTTTTAGCACCTTTTTTAATAGGAGGTATAGCAGGAACTGCATTAGGATATGGAATTAGTAATAATAATTATAATAGACCACCATATTATGTACCATATCAACCATATCAATATGTACCTTATAATAACAATTATTATTACTACTATTAAAAGCCGAATATCTTCGACTTTTTTTATTCAGTAATAGGTAAAGTTATCGTAACTAATGTCCATTTATTCTTTTTAGAACTATACTTCATATTACCTCCATGTAAAGTGACAATCTCTTTTGATAAACTAACTCCAAGACCAGTTCCTTTAACTTTAGTAGTATAAAACATTTCACCAATTTTCTGTAAATTTTCATTATCAATACCCATACCATTATCTTTAATCTTAATACAAGCTTCATTATTCCGACAAGAAGCATCAATTTCTAAAACCATTTTCCTATTTTTAACTTGAGCTTCAATTGCATTTTTAAAGACATTAATAAGGACTTGTTTAAGCCTATTGTAATCAGCCATCATATAAACTTCATCATCAGGAATATTAACACAAGTTTTAATATGATTTTTCTTAAATAAAGGTCTTACTGAGTCAATAGTATCTTCAAGTAATAAATATAAATCTATTTCATTTTTATCTATCTTTATCTTTGTAAAATCTAAAAAATCATCCATCATAGTAACAGTTCTATCTATTTCACTTTTAATAATAGAAACATACTTATCCACTTTTACTCTATCACTAGAATCGATCATATCTAAATAACCCTTACATACCGCAATAGGATTCTTAATCTCATGAGTCATCTTAAATAAAGCTTTTCGTAAAGTTTTTTCTTTTTCAAGTTCATGGAAAGTATTATTAAGTTCGATATTACTCTCCCCTTTATGTAAGAAATAAAGAATTGAACAAGAAAAGATAGTATAAATAAACATTACAAAAAGTATTTCAAATATATTACTAATATAAGAACTCTCAGGTCTTATAAAAAGAAACATTTCAAAAGATAAGAAGAAGGATTTTACTCCAATAAAAACATTAATAAGGTGAAGATATCTTCTTTTTCTAATACCACTATAATATCCATATATTATAAAATATACCAAATACTCACTAACTAAAAACCAAACATCAATATTTAAAACAGCATTATAATAAATTATTAAAGCTATTGAAATAATAATTTGTGATATTTTCCTACCTTTAAAATAACTAATAAGTAAAGGGATATTTAAAAGTGCCATAGGAAATAAAGTTCCAATCCTCACACCATATTTAATACAGCAATAAAGCGAAGAAAAAAGCGTTATATCTAGAATTAAACCTCTTTCCTTAATATCCATATTTTTAATATAAGTTTGATAGATCAGATATAAAGTAAGAGGAAAAAGTAAATGTATAATATTAAGTAAAATCCCCTCTAATATTTCCACAAAAATCCTCCTTTCCATTACAATTATATGATATTTTATTGTCGATTTTTGTCGAAATATGTAATTATTAGAGAAAAAATAAAAATAATTGTCGATTTGACAATTATTATCTTTTTAAATCATCGATATATTTTTTTATTTGACTAGAATTAGGACCAAGAATAATCTTTAATTGATTATCAATTTCTACAATCCCTTTTGCTCCAAGTTTTTGAATAACTTCTTTATTAGCTTTAGTAACATCTTTAAGAGTTACTTTAAAGCGTGATAAATTAGTCTCCGTATCAATAATATTATCTTTACCACCTAAAGCTTCAACCAATCTATTAAAATCGATTTTAGCATCTTTCTTATTAGCTTTAAGTATTGCTAGAAGTATTATAACTAAGATAATACCAATAATAATATATTCCCACATTTCTATCACCATTATCATTATACCTTAATCTAAGAAAAAAATAAAGAACAATATCTTTTTTACCTATAAATTCATATAATAATATAGGTATTCATAAGACAACAAAAACTAAACTTAGAATATCTTATATTAGAAATAAATAAAGAGGTGGAGATTATGTCTAATAATGAACAATGTTGTCTCGCAAAAATATTAAAAGTAATAGACATACTACAAAAAAGAAGTAAAAATGATGATTGCTTAGATGTAGGTTGTACAAGAGCAATGTTTGGACCAACACCAAATGTTATTTGTTATAATACTAGACCAATAACTTTATATAATAAGGATAATAGTTTATTTACTGTAACTGATAACGAATCAGGTACTGAAAGTAATATTTTTAGAGTTGAAGATGTAGATGGCTGCTGCGCAAAACTTAGAGTTTTAATTTTTAATGCAACAAATCAAACTTACACAAAAACAAATCAATTTGTAACTGTAAATTTAAAATGTTTTTGTGTTGTAAGATGTTTAGAAGATGTTGCACTTGATTGCTAAGAAAGGAGAATATTTATGTGTGATAATCAAAAACAAAATGATTGTGGATGTTTAAATGATATTCTAAAAACAATAATGTTACTTCAAAATCAAGATTTTGAATGTGATTCTTTTAGTGGATGTGATAAACCATATCTAGGACCAACTCCTAATGTAGTTTGTTATAACACTAGACCTATAAGTTTTTATAATTGCTCAACTGGAGCATTATGGGAATTTACTTATACTGCAGAGGATGGAACAACTGGAACATCTACTGTATTTAGAGTAGAAAATCTTGATGATTGCTGCTGTACATGTAGAATATTATATCCAAATACTGATACGACAAATGATAGTACATATAATGCAACAAACGACTTTTTCACAATCAATTTAAATTGCGTTGGTGCAATAAGATGTTTAAATGATACTTATGTAGATCTTTGCTAAAGAAAAAGGAAGCATTCTTCCTTTTTTTATTATCAAAATATAATTTTATACACCATTAGAAGAAGTGACGTATCACTTCTTCGTATGTATACTAACTTCTGCAATATGCAAGGTTAAGTTATGTCGATATATACTATAATTATGTCCTTAGACATATTTACCTAAACATTATCGAGTGGGCGGACCCCATTGGTGTTGTTCGCGTTGTTGTTGTTCACATTGCCGCTGGTGTTGACATTGAACACGTTGTTCGAGTTGTCGGAATTCGGAGACCAAACGTATCTGTCATAAACTTAACCAATATTTATTATATAAATTACCTTACCTACGGACAGTTTTTGAAAATGACGTTTCTTGATAAATTATATTCCAAAATAAAAAAGTGGCTTAAAATCC
>CANQVR010000011.1 GCA_947627375.1 uncultured Bacilli bacterium
TATGGTTTCATTTTTGGATTCCATCTTCTTTTTTGATGTCCAAAATGAACTCCAGCTTCTAATAAATAATTCATTGATACAATTGTATTCATATAATAATTCTCCTTTTCGTTTTTTCTTCTATTAATTTCTAAAACTTATCACTTAATTTCAAAGCACTAGATAAGTAAATTCATTAATATGCTTATTTTAATGCGTTAATTAAATCATCTTTTTTCATTGATGATATCCCTTTAATTCCTTTTGCTTTAGCCATTTCTTTAAGTTCTGCTACAGTCTTAGAAGCTAAATCAGTGTTTTCTTTTTTCTCTTCTTTAACTTCTTCTTTTTTAGATGTTTTTTCTTCTTTTGCAACAGTAACTTTTCCTTCAAGACCTGCTTGAGCAGTTTTTACTATTTCTTTAAAACTTTTTGGATCATTAATTGCAATTTCACTTAACATTTTACGATTAATTTCAACTCCAGCTTTGTTAAGTCCATTTATAAACATAGAATAACTAATTCCATTTTCACGACAAGCTGCGTTGATTCTTGTAATCCAAAGTTTTCTAAAATCATTTTTTCTTTTCTTACGATCGTTATATGCATATCTTCTTGAATGCATTAATTGTTCTTTAGCAGATTTATATAATCTATGCTTACTACCAAAATATCCTTTGGCTTCTTTTAATACTTTTTTATGACGTGCTTTAGTTGTTGCACCATTTTTTACTCTTGCCATAATTTAATCCTCCTTTGTTTCTTAAACTAAATTTTTTAGTCTTTTTTGATCTCCCTTACTTAAGTTAGATCCCTTTCTAAGTTTTCTATTGTATTTAGTTGTCTTTTTCCCAGTGTTATGTCTACTACCTGGATGACCAATTACAATATCATTTTTACGTTTTTTAATTACTTTTGCTACTCCTTTATGAGTTTTTATTTTTGGCATACTTTATTCCTCCTATTTCTTATCTTTTTTGGGTACTAATAACATTGTCATCACACGACCATCAAGTTTTGGAGTTTGAAATACATCAGCGATATCTTCTAGTCTCTCGTAAAATTTCATTAGTACTTCGCGTCCTAACTCAGTATGGGCCATTTGACGACCTTTAAAGCGAATCGTTAATTTAATACGATCACCTTTTTGTAAATACTTCGTAACATTTCTAAGTTTTGTTTCGAAATCGCCTACATCAATTACTGGTGATAGTCGATATTCTTTAAGTTCAGGTTGATTTGCTTTTTGTCTTTTTAAAGCTTCTTTTTCTTTTTTCTTTTTTTCGTATTTGAACTTGTTATAATCCATTATTTTACATACTGGTGGATTTCCATTGGGACTCATTAATACTAAGTCAAGGGATGCATATGTTGCGAGTGTTAAAGCATCTTTAATTGACTTAACTCCAACTTGTTCACCATTTGGACCGATAACCAAAACTTCTTTTGCTTTAATTTGTTCATTAATAAGCATGTTACTTTTTTTACTTGCTATATAAAACACCTCCTATATGGAATAAGAAAAGTGGATACGTAATAATATCCACTTGAAAAGCACAAAATAAATATATTTTCTTGGCTTTTTACCCAACGATGTTTTCGTTCAGGTGGATATAAATCACTTTCCTTTTTTCATTCCTGCGTTTAATTATATGTCAAAACAGCTTAAAAGTCAACTGTTTTTTGCATTTTATTTACTTTTTGTATACGTCTTATTATTAGATATATTAGTATAGTCATAATCAACACCCTTCAGACATTTATTCATTAAAAATTCTTTAATTTCCTTTGAATCATCTGTTTCATAATATTTAAGAAGTTTATTTATATATGTTTTCTTTAATGTTTTAGGAATATATAATATCCCTTCTCCATTTTCAATTAGTATTTTATTAGCACAGATAAGCGCTAATCTTTTATTACAATCTTGAAATGGTTGAGTTTTCATAATCCAAAGCATAGTATTTATACTTTTTTCTTTGGGATCTTTTATCTTTTGTATTTTTGTTAATTGTTCTTCTAACTCTTGTTTAATAGGTATTTTGGGAGAATACTTAGTCCCACTGATAAGAATTTTACTATCTCTTATAGAACCTATCTTTTTATAGTTATGATAAGGATTATTTAAAATATCAGTTTTAGCTATTTCTTGATGTATATCACATAATGTTTGTAGTGATAAATCTTTATCTAAATTATTAAGCATTAATTCCCAACCTTTTTTTAAATCTAATGTACATAGAAATTTATGCCAAGTTAAATTTTGATTTTTTAAATAAGTATTAATTTCTTTTAAATCTTTAATTTTTTCTTTATTTCCTTGGTAATCAGCCATATCACATAAAATTGCAATAGATGTTTTCTTAGCTAACCAAAGTTCTTCTTTTCTACTTAATTTCTTCATTTTATCCCTCTTTATCTCCTCATCAAAACTGGACATATTATATCATATTTTCCTTATTTTGTAAAGAAAAAAACCATAGAATAATCTATGATTTTGGAGTTTTAATAAATTTTTTTACAAGGGCCATTGGCATATATTGATGATTGTAATCTTTGTTTTTACTTTCACTTATAAATACGGCATCTTCAATATCTTTATAATTCTGTATATTTTTTTCTTTAGGTTCATCTATATTGATATAAACATAACAACCATTTAGTTTTGTTCCTTCGATACTATTAACTTTATCAAGATGAATATGAGCATTTGTATTTTCTAAATTAGTACCTCTAATATAGGTATTATCAAAGTTTTTATCACTCATATCGATTCCTTTTAAGTTAGTATTGGAAAGATTTTTGTGTTTTACTGTTTGAGGATCTATATTTTTAGCATTTATTCCTTTTAGTTTTTTGTTTGTTACATCTAGGTCATCGAAACTTACTTCACTATAATCAATATATTTAAGAATTGGATTATAGCAGTCGTTTTCAATTAAAACGGGTAAGATTTCTTTTAACACCTCTCTATGAACTTTAATTTCTCCTGTTTTTAAGTTTATTTCTTTTTCTAGCATACTATCTATTGCTTTTTTTAAGATATCACAATAGATATATTTTCTTTCACTTAGTGAACTATAATCTTTTTTCATTTTTACCTCCATTTTCTCTACCCTTTAATTATAGCACATTTTTAAAATTTTATCTTTTCATTAATATAATTTTTTAAATCATCTAATTTAACGACGTCTTGTTTCATAGTATCACGATCTCTAACTGTTACTGTGTTATTATTGATTGTTTCATCATCTACTGTTATACAAAATGGTGTACCGATAGCATCTTGTCTTCTATAACGTTTACCGATATTTCCATTTTCATCGTATGAAGTCATGAAGTCTTTTGCTAAATCTTTGTATAAATCACTAGCAAGATCTTTATGATATTTTTTAACAAGTGGAAGTACTGCTACTTTAAATGGTGCGAGATAAGGATGAAAATGCATTACTTCTCTTTTGGAATTATCTTCTAATGTTTCTTCTTCGTAAGCATCACATAAGATAGTAAGTACTAAACGATCAACACCAATAGAAGGTTCGATTACATAAGGAATATATTTTTCACCTGTTTCAGGATCTAAATATTCTTGAGATACTCCTGAATATTTTTGGTGTTGGGATAAATCGAAATCAGTACGACTAGCAATACCCCAAAGTTCGCCATATCCAAATGGGAAAAGATATTCAATATCAGTTGTAGCGTTACTATAGTGACTTAATTCTTCTTGAGAATGATCTCTAAGTCTTAATTTATCTTCGCTGATACCTAATGAAACTAAGAAGTTTTTACAATAATTTTTATAATAATCATGCCATTCTAACTCAGTTCCTGGACGACAGAAGAATTCTAATTCCATTTGTTCGAATTCACGAACTCTAAAGATAAAGTTTCCTGGAGTAATTTCATTTCTAAAACTTTTACCAACTTGACCAATACCAAATGGTATTTTTAATCTCATACTTCTTTGGACATTTAAAAAGTCTGCGAAGATACCTTGAGCTGTTTCAGGTCTTAAATAAATAGTATTTTTAGAATCTTCTGTTACTCCTTGGAAAGTCTTAAACATTAGATTAAATTGTCTAATATCAGTATAATCTAGCTCACCACATTTAGGGCATACTATTTTATGATCATAGATATATTTCATAAGTTCGTCATTGTTCATTGCGGCAGCTTTTTCTTCTCCGACAACATCTTCTACTAGTTTATCAGCACGATGTCTTGTCTTACATTTTTTACAATCGATAAGTGGATCTGAAAAAGTAGATAAGTGTCCACTTGCTTCCCATACACGAGGATTCATAAGAATTGCACTATCAAGACCAACGTTATTTTCATCTTCTTGAACAAATTTCTTTAACCAAGCTTTCTTGATATTACTTTTAAGTTCTGCTCCAACTGGACCATAATCCCAAGTATTAGCTAGACCTCCATATATTTCACTACCTTGAAAAATAATTCCATACTGCTTACAATAAGCTACTAATTTTTCCATTGTTAATTCATTCATTTTAATCTCTCCTTCTCTTTAATTTTATTTATAATTTCATCTATATCATTAGATATAAAAACATAATTACTTAATTTATTTCTAATTAATTGATCTTGTTCTAATTTATATAAATATTCGATAAGTGGGGTAAAGAAAAAATCTTTATTATAGAGTATTATTAGTTTATCATCTTTCATCTCATCTTTTTCCATTAAAAAGGAAAATAATTCTTCAAGTGTTCCAAAACCTCCTGGTAAGAAAAGAGCAATGTCCGCAAGTTCATGAATCTTTTTAGTTCTTGCGAGAGGACTTTTTTCAAAATATACTTTCGTATAATTAGAAGTATCGATTGTCTTTTTATAAATATTTACGGTAACACCAATCTTTTTTTGTTTATGTTTATCAAAAATTTTGGCAACTTCTTGCATACTTCCAGTAAATGATGCTCCAAATACTAGTGTTATATCATCTATTTTAGCTATTTCTTCAATTAGTTCATTACCCATTGTTTTTAAGTTTTCATCTATCTCTTTACTCGACGATGATCCAACAAATATATTCATACATTCCTCCTAAACAAAGAAAAAACTTCTAAAAATAATAAGGACGAATAATATCCGCGGTTCCACCTTATTTATTCTAGAAGAATCACTCATATTTATATTGCTGTTGGGATTCCATCCCCGTCATCACATTTATTATATTAACTATGTGTTCCTTTATCCATTGTATACACCTCACTTTCTATAACAAAATAATGAAGTTAATTTAATTGGATATCTACTATCATTTTATCCAAAATATTAGAATATGTCAATTATTATTGTAATTTTTCTTGTAATTCACGAAGAGTTGATAAAAATTCATTTGTCTTTTTAATCTCTTCATCAAGTTTTTCATAATTAGCTGTATTTTCAATTTCGATATCATTTTCAGATACTGTTTTTTCAATTCCATAAACAGGAGAAATAACAGGGCTAGTTTGGAATTTAGCATTATTATCTTTAACACTGTAAAAATCATCTAATTTTAATTTAACTTGTTCTGCTTTAGGTTCAGCTTCTTCTTTTTCTATTTCTTCCATTTGATAGATAGCTTCATTCTTTCGGTCTTCTAAATCTTCTAGGCTTATTGGTTCATTTCCTTCATCTTCATATTGTGATACTTCGTTTTTATCGTATAGTTCATCACCAAGTTTTAAAAATTCATCTAAACTGATAATAGCGTTTTTTTCTTGTTCTTCTTCAAAGTTAGTTAAATCAATATTTTCGACAGTATTACTAGCTTGGACTAATTCTTTAGTCAACTTTTCTATTTCTTCTTGAGCTTTAGTTTGATTCATATCTTCTTCATATTCTATTTCTTCAACTTGAGGTTGTTCTGAAGTATCAGTTTTATCTTCTATTTCATTTACTTCTACTTCATCAAAATCATCTAATAATTCAATTTCTTCTACTTGATCGAGTAATGAAGTTTCAACATGTTCTTTTGGAGGTTCTACTACTTCTTCTTCTTGAGGAATTATTGTAGTATTAGGTAGTTCAATAGTCGGTGTTAGAACTTCTTTTACTTCAGGCATAGTAGGTTCAATCTTTATTGGTATTTCTTCAATTATTTCCATATTATCCTCTTTTTTCTCTTCGATTATTTCTGGTACTGGCTCTAAAGTTTCAGTTTTTACACTTTCCTCTACAGCCATATTAGTTTTATCTTCTTCGATTCTTTCATGTACTTCACTAACTAATTTATTTAACTCTCTAGTATTTTGTTTCTTTTTGCGCTCTTTATACATTTTCTTAATAATAACAGTACTGATTGTAATTAATAATATTACTCCTACTACTGCATAGACAATTATAAGTTCTTCCGTCGTTAAAAAACTAATTATTTCTTCCATATTCTCACCTCTATTATCAGTTTATCATAACTTATTCTAGTTTGAAACATTTATTTACATAAATATGTAAATAAACTTTACACCTAGTTTGCACAACACTTTACATATAATATACTCCTTGTATTTCCTCTTAAATTCATCATAACACAAATTATATATTTTGGATATATTTTTTTTAAAAAATATCATATATTTTATTATGAAAGAAAAATTTATTAAATCTACAATTATTTTAATGGTCGGTGGACTTCTTACTAAATTGCTTGGAATAATTATTAAAATAGTTATGTCTAGACTTATTGGTACTGAAGGATTAGGTCTTTATATGCTTATATTACCTACTTTTTCTTTGTTTATAGGTCTTGCTCAATTCGGTTTTCCAGTTGCTGTTTCCAAACTTGTTGCTGAAGATGATAAGAATAATAAAAACTTATTGTTTTCTCTTTTACCAGTAAGTTTTATTATCAATATAATTTTAATAGGAATAATTATTTTTATTACACCTATTTTATCAGAACAGCTATTACATGATGCTAGAACATTCTATCCTTTACTTGCTATAGCTTTGGTAATACCTCTTACTAGTATTTCATCGATTGCGAGAAGTTATTTTTTTGGACGAAGCGAAATGCTTCCACATGTTATTTCCAATTTATTAGAAGACATCGTCCGTCTTCTTATTATGATAATAGGTATTCCTTTAATTATAAAAAAAGGAATCGAAGTTGCTGTTACCTTTATTGTCCTTTCTAATATCGTGAGTGAATTTACTTCTATTTTAGTTTTATTTTTCTTTTTACCTAAATCTTTTCATATTTATAAAAGTGACTTATATCCAAATAAATCATATATTAAGAGTTCTTTAAAGATATCATTTCCGACTACTATTTCGAGACTTATCGGTTCTGTTGGTTACTTTTTAGAGCCGATTATTCTTTCTGGTGTTTTACTTTATGTCGGTTATTCAAATAAGTTTGTAGTTTATGAATATGGTGTTTTAAATGGCTATGTCATTCCTCTGGTGTTACTCCCTTCATTTTTTACGCTTGCTATATCGCAAGCTTTACTTCCTATAATTAGTAAAAGTTATTATCATAAAAATTATTCTTATACTAAAAAGAAGATTAGGCAAGCTATATTTTTTTCTATGTTGATAGGTATTCCTGTGACTATTATGTTTGAAATATGTCCTGAAGTTTTCTTAAAACTTATTTATAATACTACTGAAGGAGTTAACTATTTAAAAGTACTCGCTCCAATATGTCTTTTCCAATATATTCAAAGCCCACTAGCGGCAAGTTTAGATGCGATGGGAAAATCTAGTGATAATATGTTGGCTTGTCTTTATGGAACGATTGCGAGAACAGCTTTACTTTTCTTACTTTCACTATTTAAAATTGGTCTTTGGGGCTTAATTATTTCTACTAGCATCAATATTTTTATCGTTACTTTTTATTCACTAAAAAAAGTAAGAAAGAATCTTACTGATAATTATTAATTATTTTTTAGGATTATAAAAGTTAGAAATAAATTTAGAGAATTCATATAAGATAACATTACTTTTATTTATAGCAAAACTTTTACCTATTGCTTTACCACAAATAGTAAGTACTGAAATAATAGAAGTTACAAGCATTGTTACGAGTAAAGCTTTAAGTGATAGAGCTTTAGTTAATAAAACTGAGATTGTAATACCAGCAGAACCTGATACTACTCCACAAATATCTCCGATGACATCACAACAAATACTAGAGACTTTGGCAGCGTTATTTTTAAGTTTAACGGCAATGGCTGCTCCTTTTACTTGTTTAGCATTCATCGAATGAAATACTTTTTCATCGGCTGTCGTGACTGCTACACCGATGATATCAAAGAATACTCCAAGTAATATAAAGATTAAGGTAATAACTAACCCTAGTATAAGAGTAACATTTGGGATAGTTGTCTCTGAGATAAAAGCCATCACAAAAGAGATTAGAAAAGCTATAACAAAAACTATAAAAATCCATTTCTTATCGACTAATCTTTTCTTTTTCTTTCGATCATCACGTCTTAATTTTTCTAATATTTCTTTATTAGAATATTTTTTTCTTTTTAACATAATACTTCCCTTCTATATTTATATTATATCATATTTAGAAAAAATAAAAACCATCAAAAGATGGTTATTACTACAAAATTAATTAATGGTTTTAATATAGTAAACTTTGAGTCTTAGGTCAAGTAGGATTTCCCTAATTTCTACATTCCGTTACCAGAGTTGCGGTTCCCCTTTAAAGAAATTAATACATAATAATCAATGTATGACTTGATTACCACTTAGTACCCACTGCAATCCTATATTAAATGGCACTCTAGGAGATTTCCTCACCACACTTTATTATTAATTCTTTTTTGCAAAGATAATTTCAAAACGCAAGTATCATTTATTTGGCCGAATAAATGAACCAGATCGTTTATCCCAAAGTCTTCACTCAAGACAAGCTACTCTACTCGTAACTTTCGCCACATAGTAGGTTTAATCTTAAGTCGTCATAAGTCCATCAGTTTACACGTATAGGCTTATAACAAGCTTAAGTCTCCAATAGATAGTGGGTCGTTTGTCGCATGCCATTGCGAGCGCCCATTATCCTTTTTCCTTCCAGCAACCACCCTAAACTGGGCGTATAAAGCAATCACCAAAAGTTTCACAGATATGCTCTTTAACGGTAGTTTATCCCCGTCTTCATAATAAAGTAATTGACTAGAATAGTGTACCATCAATTACGAGTATAATTATAGCATATTTTTCTAAATTTGTCAATTATAACCTCTTGTTACAATACATTATATGCATATTTTTACATTTTTTATACATTTAAAATATCCGAAAAAATATAAACTTTTTCTATCTTCTACACTTTTTAATTTGCATATTGATAGCCTTAGTTAACTTTTTACTATCACAATCAATTTTTTCAAACATTTCAGGACCATTAACATTAAGTTTTTCTTGATCAAATACATTACTTAGATCATTATCTTTTTTGATACTATCTAAATATATTGAAACCAAATAACCATACATATATCCAAAATTATCAAGCATACTTTCCTTTTCATCCGTGAAATTATCTTTTAAATATAAATAAACACTATTAATATTTGAAGAATATATAGTAAGTTCTTTAGTTCTAATATTTTTAATTTCTTCTTGCGGATAATTTTGTTCAGTTAAAAAATTTAAAAATCTAAGTTGGTTGTTAATAGAATTAGTTTCAGTAAACAATGAAGTTTTTTGAAATTCTAAAAACTTTTCAGGTGATAATTCTTTTTTTAAATTTTCAAGTTCAATGGCATGTCCTAGTTCATGAACTAAAACATTTAATTTATAAAAATCGTTATCAAAATCATTAATAAATATTAAACTATCATCATGAACCAATGTATTAGAATGCGTATATGTAAGAGCACGTACAGAAGGAATTTTTTGTTTTAAACTAACTATCCTACTTTCTTCTTTTAATTTATCATAAATATCTTTATTATCAAAATTATATTCACTTAAAAAACCATTTATTATTTCTCTTTGTTCTTCATCACTTAGTTTTATTTTTGTCTTTATAAAAGAGTCGGAAAGGACGTCATCTATAATTGATTTAATAAAATTATTCATTGCTAAAACAGAATCAGTTAATAAATTATTTTGTTTAAAAGTTTCTAAATTATTTTGAATATTACTATCTAAACTAGAGAGAATTTTATCATTTTGTGATTCAATAATTTTGGAATAATCTAAATTATTAATTAAAAATTCTTGTTGTTTAAAAACATTTTCTCCTGTTAGTTTCTGATAAATATTATTTAAGGTATAAGCAGAGCGATAATTTTGATATAAATCATTTTCAGCAGATTTATATAGCATTTCTATATTTTTATTAAGTATTTCTTTTACTTGAGAAAGTTGCATATTTTCTTTCATCTTATCCCTCCTGAATTAAATAATATATTACGAAAAAAATGTCAAAAGACATTTTAGTTTGCTCTAATCAAATTTATATAGCGATTAATAGCAGCAGGCCAAGCACTACTTTGAGCGTATCTTGGTCCAATAGATTCTACTGTTGTAAAACCTCTTGCATAATAATTATTATATAGATTATCTATAAAACCGATAATACCTTCATCTAGTGTTGCATAACCTTTGTAGCCTCCACTACATGATGGGTATCCTTTTTGACCTCCAACATTATTACAACTTCTGGTTAAAGCACTACAAGTACCATGTCCACAACCAGTTTCATGTAACATTATAGCGGTTGCAATATAAGGATCTACGCCTTTTTCTAAAGACTTAGTAGCAATTAAATTACCTTTTCCAACAAGTAAGTCACCTAAGTGTCTATCAAGTTTAGCGCTTAACTCTTCAATAGTCATAGCTTCAAATACTTCAATTCTTTGTGGTGTTGGTTGTTCTTCAGGTTTAACTTCGACTAATGCTTGTTCAGCACTACCATCAGGTAAAATTATTGTCTCTTTACCTTCAGATTTTTTTATTTCTTTTTTCTCTTTTCTATTAGCTGTTGCAATTTTCTTGACATCTACTTGTTCTTTTTTTATTTCTTTTTTTGCCTCTGCCCCATAAAAATCATTGTTTTGAACAATGACAGCAATAGATATCATCCCTATTCCTAACGAGGATAATACTACGCTTAAAAGCTTTGGTTTTTTCATAAATTCACCTCTAAATCAGTTCCTTTTATAAGTCAACTGATGTTTAGTATTTTAACATATATTCAGTATAATGTCAATTTAGCCCCCTCTATTTATAGTTACACTTTATGTTTTCTATGATATAATTAACTATATAAACATTATATGAAGTAAAAATTTTTTTAGAAAGAAAATTTAACTATGGATAAGATTGATGAGTTAATATCTATTATAAAAGAAAGTGATAATATTGTCTTTTTTGGAGGCGCAGGAGTTTCGACTGAAAGTGGTTTGAAGGATTTTAGAAGTAAAGATGGTCTTTATAATGAAGTCTACGATTACCCACCTGAAGTAATACTCAGTCATTCGTTTTTTCTAGATAAACCAGAAGAATTTTATAAATTTTATCGGGATAAGATGAATCCTAATTCTTATAAACCTAATATTGTTCATTATGTACTGACTGATTTAGAAAAAAGTGGTAAATTAAAGGCAATTATAACTCAAAATATCGATGGTTTTCATACTGCTGCCGGGAGTAAAAATGTCTTAGAGTTACATGGTTCAGTTAAAAGAAATTATTGTATGGATTGTGGAAAGTTTTATGATGATAAAAAGGTATTTGGTTCTAGTGGTATTCCTAAATGTAGTTGCGGTGGGATGATTAAACCTGATGTCGTTTTATATGAAGAGGCTTTAGATAATAAAGTAGTAAATGAAGCAATCGAAAAGATTATGAAGGCCGATACTTTGATTGTCGCAGGTACGAGTTTAGTTGTCTACCCTGCTGCTTCCTTTATTCATTACTTTAAAGGTAAAAACTTAATTATTATTAATAAAGATACTACGCCTATGGATAATACTGCTACACTTGTTGTTAATGATTCGTTAGGAAAAGTATTTGAAAAAATAAAAAATTCTACTATTAAAAGTTAGTAGAATTTTTATTTTAATCTAAAAGTTCTCGGAGCATAGCTTTTAACTAGAAATAAACTTGTTAAAATATAAATAATTATACCTATTATGATAAATAATGTGAAATTTTCAATAGAAAAAGTATACTCTGTACATAGATAACATAAATAATATGTTAAAAAGCTAATAATACTATAAAGAGGAGTTTTCATTTTCATGTTTTCATCATAAGGTTGTAGTAAATAGTAAATTACTAAATAATGAATAGAAAATAAAACACTGATAAGTATTATCGAAGTAAAAATACTAATATATGTTATTAGAGATAATTTTAAATTAGTAATATATATCGTTAGTAAGAGAAAACACGCTAGAACTACTGCAGGTATTAAGTTTACTTTAACTACTGTTTTGACTCTTGTCTTAAAATTATTTAAAATGGTATTTTCTTCTCTATAGAAATTAAACTTTAACATACTTCTATCACAATTATAAAACATTGCTGATGTCACAATAGAACCTCTATTAAGAAAATACATTATAAATAAAGACCAGGCATAATTATTTTTAATTATATTTCCGATATATGTTTTATATTCTGGATTTATAATTAAATAGCCAATTAAAATACTAAAGAAAAGAAAGATTATAAAGGCATAGTTTTTCGCAGAAGTTAAAAGTATTTTTTTATGTCTTTCAAAAAAGATTGTATTAAAGTAATCATATCCTGTTTTACCTTTTAATTTTTTAGGATCAATTTTAATATCGCTTTTCTTAACGTCGTATATTTTCTGCATATTTGTATTACTACTATTAGTAAAAACAACTTTGTTATTAAGTTTTTTATAAATTATTTTATAATCTTTAAATCTTTTTAAATATAATAAAGAAAAGATACTTATTATTAGTGATATGATAGTAATTATTATCGATAGATTTAAAGTTAAAGTTATTTTTAAGTAAGAAAGTAAATATGAGAATATGATAAAGATAAATAATAAACTAAGATATATTTTATTGTTATCAATTATAGATTCTTCTTTTTTTTGAAAATATAACAATCCCCATACTTCACTGATAATACGTGCAAAAGCTGTAAAAAGTGAGATTATTATTACATATAGAAAATTAAAACCAATTATATATTTAAAAACGAAAAGACAGATAAAATTATATATTAAAGCTTTAAAGAAATTTAGAAATAAACTATTATAAGTATATTTTTTTTCATCCATTCGTAGTAAGTTTAAAGAATAATAGTTTCTATTACTAGTTACAAAAATATTATTATTGATAAATATTCCAAAAAGTGTAAAAATTATTAAAACATGAGTAAAACTTGTTTTTAGTTTTAATCCAAATAATAAGATACTAAAATAAATAAGAGCATAATATAAAAATTTAATAAATATGTCTTTTATGATATTAAAGATAGTTATTATAATATGAAAGATATATTTATCTGAGGTATAAGAATATATATCATCATCAATAAGGTTTCTAATTAGTGGTGTTTTCTTTAAGAGATATAGTAATGAATTAATATTATAAGTATTTTCAAATCTTTTAGATAGAAAAAGACTATTAAGCATTATTATCTCCTTTTAGACTTTTAATAATTTTATCTTTATATTTTTTAGTATCTAAATCTTTCTTTTCTATTTTTTCAAGTTTTTTATTATTGATAATAACTATTTCATCACATAAATCCATTGCTATTTCTAAAATGTGAGTTGAAAATATTATAATACGATCTTTTTTAATATCTTTTAGGAGTTTTTTTATTTCATCTTGGACTACAATATCTAAAGATGTTAAAGGTTCATCTAACAGTAATATTTTAGGAAGTAAGATTATTTCAATTAACATTTGAATTTTGTTTTTCATACCATGAGAGTATTCTTTTAGAAGTTTATCTTGATCTTCTTTTTTTATATCGACCATAGAAAAATATTCATCTAGTGTTTTTTTATTTTTTATTTTTTTCTCATTTATTTCTAAAAAGAAAGTTAGAAATTCTTTTGCTGTTAAAAACTCTGGAACATTAGGAGTACTTATAACATAACCAATATCATTAGTATTTAGATCATGAGCTATATCTTCTTCTAAAGTAATTTTACCACTATTTATTTCAATATCTTTATTAATAGCGTTAAATAGTGTAGTTTTTCCAGCCCCATTTCTTCCAATAAGGCCATAGATTTTACCGCTTTCAAAAGTAAAATCTGCATCTTTTAAAACAATATTATCTTGATAACTTTTATTTAAATTTTCAATTACTAACTTCATAGACATCTCCTCTTTCTCATTATAACATAAAAAAGAAAAAGAAGTATCTACTTCTTTTAGCTATTAATTTTCTAACTCTTTTTTTAGCATTTTGATTTCTCTTTTAGTTTGAAATCTTTTTAATCTGTAATTTTTAGGTAAAATATCTAAAAGTATTTCTCTACTCTTTACTTCTCTTGAAAAATATTCTTTAAATAATTGATCTTTTTTAGTTAAAATTACGGGTCCAAAGAACATTTCTTTTTTTGAATATAGTTTTTTTCCTTTGACTAGTTTTATTACTTGATAAATATATTTACCATCTTTAACTAAGGTTTCGTCTTCGATATAATAGCCTAAATGATTAAGGCATCTTTTGATATCACTTTGATAATTATTTGGAGAAATAACAATGGTTTTGATCGTCTTTAATTTTTTGCGACTGTATTTGAAAATACCCATCATACTTTTACCACCTAAACCTGAGATTACTACTGTATCTAGGTCAGTAGTATAAGTATCAAGACCTCTACCGAGTCTTGTTTCTATATCACGTGTAAGTTTATGTCTTTTAATATTTTTTTTGGCATGACTTAGTGGTCCTTCGGCGATATCGGAAGCAACTGCTTTTTTTGCTAGTTTGTTTTTAACTAAATAAATATCTAGTTTAGCATGATCACAGCCAATATCAAGGACACTTGCATCATTTGGAACAAAAGAAGCAACAGCTTCTAAGCGAGGTCCAATTTTCATTAATTGGTTAAGAAATCCTTTAACTTACGAGAACGTGATGGATGTCTTAGTTTTCTTAGGGCTTTTGCTTCAATTTGACGAATTCTTTCTCTTGTTACACCGAATATTTGACCGACTTCTTCTAGAGTACGACATTGACCGTCATCTAAGCCGAAACGAAGTCTTAAAACTTTTGCTTCTCTATCAGTAAGCGTTAGAAGTACACAACTTAATTCTTCTTTTAACATCTCAACTGTTGCATATTCTTCAGGTCCCATAGTTCTTTCATCTGGTACGAAATCACCTAAATGAGAATCATCTTCTTCTCCAATTGGAGTTTCAAGGGATACTGGATCTTGAGATATTTTATATACTTCACGAACTTTATCGACTGTAATATCTAGCTTTTTAGCTAATTCTTCATCGGTTGGTTCACGATTTAATTCTTGGGTTAATTGTCTTTGAATACGTGCTAGTTTATTGATTGTTTCAACCATGTGCACTGGAACACGAATAGTTCTTGCTTGATCAGCGATAGCACGAGTTATAGCTTGTCTGATCCACCATGTGGCATAAGTTGAAAATTTATAACCTTTTTCAGGATCGAATTTATCTACGGCTTTCATAAGGCCGATGTTTCCTTCTTGGATTAAATCCAAAAATAACATTCCACGTCCTACATAACGTTTAGCGATAGATACAACTAGACGAAGGTTAGATTCAGCAAGAACTCTTTTAGCCATCTCATCTCCTTCGACTGCAAGACGGGCATATTCGAATTCTTCATCACTTGTAAGTAGATTGATACGTCCAATTTCTTTTAAATACATTCTAACAGGATCATTTATTTTAATATCTTTAGATAAAGTTAAATCTTCAACTTTAACTTCGTCAGTTATCTCTTCTCCTGAAGGTGTTCCGTCATCTTCTGATGAAATTATTTCAATTCCTTCACTAATAAAATAATTATATAAATCATCTAAAGTATCACTATCAATTTCTAAGCCTTTTAGTTCTTCCGCAAGTTGTTCGTAAGTTATATGTCCTTGTTTGTGTCCTAATTCTAATAACTTTGCTTTTCTTTCTTCAATTGTCTTTATCTCTCCAACCATTTTTATACCTCTCCTATTCGTAACTTTCTAATTTTTTCACTTATTTTAGCTTGCTCAAGTGGATCGGGTATTTCTTCTAATTTTTTTGCTAGTCTTTTGATTTCTAGATTCTTAGCATTTTCACGAATCACATCAAAATATTCCTGCAACTCTTCACTCGTAATCTCTTCTTGATAATCGCTTACTAAAATATCGTTTAAAAATTCTACTAATTCTTTCTTATCTCTAATATAAGTACAAAAATCTGCAATAGATATTGTGCCATACTTTTTATAGTAATAACAAATTTCATTAATTATTAATCTTTGTAGTTCTTCAGGAAATATTAATTTTTCTTTTTCTACTTTTAGTATGATATTTTCCTCTGTTAGCATACTATAAATTAATTGTTCAATTGCTTTTTGATATTTATCCTTATATTTTTTCTTTTTTGGACCGAATTTCACAACTTGTTCAGGTTTAATTTTTTTCATGCTCTTAAACCTTTTTTCTAGGGTATTATACCCTATTTCTACTTCTTTTGCAAGTTTTTCTAACATTATTTGAATTCTAATTTCATCTTTTAAGAGACTAATTTCTTTTAAAATGGCATTTATATATTCGGTTTTTTCTTCTACACTTTGAAAATTAGTGTTTTCTTTTAGATATTTCATCTTGTAATCAGAATATAACATTGCGTTATCAATCAAGTTTTGAAAACTTTTTTGATCGTGATTTAAAATATAAGTATCGGGATCATCATCCTTTGGTAAACTGATTACTTTCACTTCTACTTTTTCTTTTAATAAAAGTTCGCCATTAGTAAGGGAGGCTTTTTTTCCTGGATTATCTCCATCTAAACATAAAATAATATTATTAGATAATCTCTTTAGTAACTTAATTTGTTCATGAGTAAGAGCTGTTCCCATTAAAGCAACTGCATTATTGAATCCTATAGTACTCGCCCTAATAACATCCATAAAACCTTCCATAACTATGACATAATGCATTTTTCTTACTTCTTCTACTGCTCTATGGTAATTATAAAGGATTAAACCTTTTTTGAATACGACAGTTTCTCTCGTATTTAGATATTTATTTTGATCACTATCTTTATAAATTCTACCACTAAATCCTATAGTTTTACCTGTAATATCAAATAAAGGAAACATTATCCTATCTTTATAAATATCATAATCATTAACTGATAACCCCCAATTATTTAAATTGGAAAGTTCAAAACCTTTTTTAGTAAGTAACTTAGTTAGGTCATCATTGTTTTCTAGTGAAAGGCCTATTTTAAAATCTTTAATAACTTTTTCATCTAAGCCTCTAGATTTTAAATAGTTTCTAGCTTCTGCTCCAATTTTAGTATGTAAATTATTTTGAAAATAATTAGAAGAAAATTCATAAGCATTATAATAATCTATATATTTAGTATTAGAAGTTCCTCTTTTTCTACCTCTAACTTCAACTCCAGTTTTTTCACCTAAATATTTTAAGACATCATAAAAGTCTTTGTGTTCGTAGTTCATTAGAAATGTAAAGACATTTCCTGTGGCATGACATGAAAAACAAGTATAAATTTGTTTTTCACGAGATACACATAAGGATGGATTATCATCATCATGGAAAGGACAAAGTCCAAAATAGTTTTTACCTCTAGAAATAAGAGGAATTCTCTCGCCTACTATATCAACTATATCAGTTTTACTTCTAATAAGTTTTACAGTATCCTCATTATCCATTTTAATCCCTCCTCGTATATTTAATAATATATCTAATATACTAATAATAGGAGGTATCTATGAACTACAAGAAATTATTTTTTAATAGTATTTGTATTTTTTTATTATGTTTTATAATTCATTTTACTTATAGTAGTATTCCCTCATTTTTTACTAGTATATTTGCTCCAGTCAACGAAAGTATCGCAGAACATGTAAAAATGTTATTTAGTGCTGGAATTGTTTTTAGTATTATCAGTTATTTCTTTTTAAAAGATAATAATCTATTTTTAACTTCTTATATAAGAAGTATGCTACTTATTATTTTACTTTTAATATTTTATTTACCAATTTATTATTTATTTGGAGAAAACATGACTCTAACACTTATTATTTTATTTATAACTATATTTCTAACTGAAGTTATCTTATCTTTTATTCCCCTAAAAAAAGAATATAAAACTTTAAATATTTTAGGTTTATTTTTAATTATTATAAATTATATCTTATTTACAACTTTTACTTATAATCCTCCTAAAATAGATTTGTTTTTTGATCATGAAAATAATAAATATGGTATTGATATTTTAAATAATAGAACTTCTTAAAAATATATTTATATTAGAATCTATATAAACATCTACTTTACCTTTGTTTGTTATTTTGACAAATCCTAGACCATCTATGACTAAATCCTCGTGATATTTTACATCAAAACTATGTCGGGCAAGATTTTTTAAAGAAGAATTTCTACTACTTAGAATTCTTTTTATTTTTAAATCATTAGAGACAAAAACCGTAAAGCTATTTTTTTCTCCTTCGACATAATCTATTCTAATTAAATCTTCTATGACTATAGCTTGTCCACGTTTTAATTGATAAGTACGGGGTTTTATTTCTTTTTTAGGCATTATTTTCTTTAACATTGTTTTATCTACATAGTTAGTAATCGAACCCTGATCTACAAAACCAGGTGTATCTATCAAAGTTAAATGTTCATTTATATCAATAGATATAGTATTTAAAGTAGTGGCTGGTAGTGGCGAAATGGTAAGTTCTCCCGTATTTTTGGAAAAATTCTTTAAAAGTTTATTAATTAAAGTACTCTTACCAGCATTAGTTCTTCCCACTACATATACTTTACGTGATGTCTGTAGTAGTTTTATTCTGTTCATCAAATAATCTATATTATAATTTTTTTCGACACTAACAACTATAATCTCTTCAAATTCTATAGGAAGAGATTTAAAATATTCAATTAGTTTTTCTTCCTTAATTGATTTAGGTAAAACATCTTTTTTATTTAAAACTAAAATCATTTTATTAGTAATATATTTTCTAATTTTAGTAATATCCTCTTCTAAATTTATTAAATCTGTAACGTATAAAACTAAATCTTTAGTCATACCAACACTTTTAAGTATTTCGATATATTCACTAGTTTCTTTTACTACTACTTGATATTCACCATAATTTTTAAGACGAAAGCATCTTTGACAAAAATCTTGGTCTAAAGAAGTAACAAAACCAGGTTTTAACATATTATCATCTTGTAGTTCTACGCCACAACCTAAACATTTTTTATTACTCATAATATTCTCCTTTTTTAAAGATTCCCTTTTTCTCATAACGGCTGATTATTCTTTTTTCGATAAGACGATTAAAACTTGTAATTTTTAAATCTTTTTTAGCAAGTGCATCAACTAAAATAGTCATTATTTTAAATCTTTTACCAGCAAGGATATCAGTTGGTATTTGATCACCAATCATTACCATTTCAGCTTTTTTTAGATTATATTTTTTTATTATTTGGCGAAATCCTTTAGTAAGAGGTTTTAAAGCAAAGCTTATTGCCTCGATTTCTAAAGCTTCTTCGTATGGTTTTAATCTTTTTTTTGTGTTATTCGAAATAATAAAGACTTTAAAATCTTTTTTTAATTTAGCGATCAAAGAAATGACTGCCTCTGGACATTCCTTTTCATCAAGAAGTGCGAGAGTATTGTCCAAATCAAAGATCAGACAGGTAATACCTCTTTCTTTTAATAAAGGATAATTTATATCAAAAATTGTTTTTTTATACATATCTGGTAATAACATAACAACCTCCTAATTATTTACTTTTTGATGAGTCATTTCTGTATCCATCGTAATTTTATCGAAGATGTAACCATTTTCTTTACCATATTTTATTATTTTATCAAGTGCATCACGAGTATATGGCTTTATATCGTGCATTAAAATAACATTTATTCTATCTTTACTAAGATTGGCAATGACATGTTGGTATATTTGTTCTGCATCTCTATATTCTCCGGCATCTCCACTATTTAAATTCCAATCATGGAAATGATATCCTTGTCTAATGACTTCTTCGGTTAAAGTAGTCATTAGGCCAACAACATAATGACGACTTATAGTATTGCTTGAACCTCCTGGGAAACGAATGATTTTAGAATCGTTTCCAGTTATTCTTTGGACTCTATCGTGAACACGTGTTAAATCCTCAAAATAAGCTTCCTTTGATGAATATAAATAAGCATAATTATGAGTTGCCGTATGAAGTCCAACGGTATGTCCTTCGTCAAACTCTCTTTTGATTAATTCATCAGGTCCATTATTAGTTACGAAAAATGTAGCTTTAACACCATTATCACGTAAGATATCTAAAATTACATTAGTAGTACCATCTCTTGGTCCATCATCAAATGTTAAATAAATTGTTCCGTTTTGACCTTTGTTTGCTACGATAACTGTTCTTTTTACTATCGTAGTATTTCCTGCTTCATCACTTACTTTATAAGTAAGTTCATAATTTCCTGGTTTTGTCGTATCAACTTCACCAGAAGTTGTAACTTTAGCAGTTAAATCTTTATCACAATTATCAGTGGCAGTAAACGACGGATCTTTAAATTCTTCACCGACGAAAGCATAAATGATATTACCACCTTTTAAATTAATTTTTGGTTTTGTTTTATCACCGTAAGTGATCTTTCTTTCAGCTTTAGCAAAATTGTGGGATTTGTCTCTAACATAATATATTATTTTATTATTATAAGTTTTAGTTTTAACGTTTTCTGTAATATCTTTATCATAATTATCAAAAGCACTATAACCAGGTTCTTCATATTTTTGATTAGGGCAAATATAAAAATCTTTACTTCCTTTTAAACTAATTTTAGGTTTCATCTTATCACTTACGATTACAGTACGTACTGCTTCTGTGGTAAAAAGGCCTCGTTTAATCGTATAAGTAATTTTATATTTTCCAAGTTTTTTAGGATTTACTTCTCCTTTAACTTTAACATAACCAGTAATATCATGATTTAAATAACTTGCTTTGTAACCTGCTTCCTTATAATTTTTTTTATAATTTAAAATAATTTCTGAATCTCCTCTAAGTGTTAAAGTAGGAATAGTAACATAAAGAAATAATAAAATAAATAAAAGCAACGTTAAAAAACAACAACCAATCGTCATAATTTGTTCTTGTTTTACCTTTTCTATTCTTTTTTTAATCTTTTTTTGACGTACTTTACTTAGTTTTTTAACACTGACCTCTTTTTCTTCCTTAGCACCATTTTTTCTCATATACATTCCCCACTTGCTAGTATATATTATACTTCTTAAATTACTCAATGTAAAGTTTTATCCTTTATAAGCAACAGTAAAAGATAAATTATCTAAATAATTTATCTCAACATAAGATATTTGTCTTCTAATATTTATTATACTACAAACGTTCGATAAATCAAGATGTAATTTAATCTTTTTATTTAATTTCATAATTATTATTTTTAATAAATTCTCTAAGTATTTTAGTTAGAGCTCTTTTTTCGATTCTCGATACATAACTTCTAGAGATATGTAATTCTTTGGCAATTACTTTTTGGGTTTGTTCATCTTTATTATTAAGACCATATCTTCTAATTAATATTTCTCTTTCTCTCGGTGTTAGAATTTTTATATATTCTTTTAAAAGATCGATATTTTCTTTTAAAGAGATATTTTCGATATAATCCGGAGATGGTACTTTTAAAATATCTAATATCGATATTTCATTTCCATCTTTATCAAAACCAATAGATTCATTTATAGAAATATTTTTATTAAATTTATTATTACTTCTAAAATACATCAATATTTCGTTTTCTACACAACGTGCACAATATGTCGTTAGTCGTGTTCCTTTTTTATTAGAAAAAGAATCGATTCCTTTTATTAAGCCAATTGTACCAATACTTATTAAATCATCTTGATCTACATATTTGCTTTCATATTTTTTTACTATATGTGCGACAAGGCGCAGATTGTGTTCGATAAGTTTGTTTCGAGCTTCTTTATCACCCATTAAATTTTTTTCAATACATATTTTTTCTTCTTCTTTAGAAAGAGGTTCTTTAAATACTTGATTAGAATAAGATGCTGTAAAACCAAAGAAGTTTTTTAGGATATCAATTATTTGCATTAACATATTATCACCCATGAAATTATATGTCGAAATATGTCTTTTAATTCAAAAAGAAAAAGTGAATTTCTTCACTTATCTAGTACGTGTATTTGTAGTTTGATCATCTTTTTCTGCTTCGACGTAAAGTCCATTTGCTAGAGCTTCTTGATCTAAATCGATTTCACCATTTAGATATTCATCATACATTTCCATATTAGTATTGTTAATTGCTTGCTCTTGTTCATAAGATGTTTTTACTACATGTATTACTCCACTTCCTGCTCCAAAAATAATTCCTCCGACTGTAAAAAAAGCTACAGCTTTATTGGTTAATTTCTTTAAAGCAGTTAAGTTAACATATAAAATTTTATCACCTTTTTTATTTTCTTTTACCATAATTTAACCCTTTCTATTATAAAAACTATTATAATAAAGCATTACTTTTGCTTTTTGTCCTGTTTTTGTAGTTATTATTTTTTCTTCGTAATCTTGTATTTTATTTTCTGTTTCTTTCATTTCAACTTGCATCTTATTTATATTAGAATTAAGTTGTTTTTTCATCCCATCAGAATCTTGGTATACTCCCATACATCCTATAGTTCCTAGTACAAAAGCACTTCCAATTCCTAATGTTGTTCGAACGTTATCAATAGCTATTTTTAATTTTTTTTCATTTATTTTCATATTCCTCTCCCCCTTAGATGCTTAAATTATACCACAAATTCCTCTAAATTTCAAGTTTTTTTCTTTTTTTTACAGCATCATAGCCTGTTTCGATATCAGAATAATGAATTGGTCCATCTTTTAATTTTTGTTCTGTTTCACATCCTTTTCCTAATAATAGGATTAAATCGCCATCAGTTGCCATATTAACGGCTTTCTCTACTGCTTTAACGCGATCTACTTCTACTTCATAATTATCATATCCAGATATATCACTTGCCATATCTTGACAGATTTGTTTTGGATCCTCATCTCGTGGATCATCTGCGGTAAAGATAACATGCGTAGCATTATCGGCAACAAGTTTACCCATATGTGGCCTTTTTTCTATTTCTCTTTGACCAGCAGAACCGATTACGACGATAGAACGATTAATATCTAAAGTCTTCACAAATTCTAAGATATTTTTAACTGCATTAGTAGTATGAGCATAATCGACCATAATAGTATATGGAGTATTAGTTTTTAAAACTTCCTGTCGGCCGGGAATTTTAATATCTTTAACTTTTTTTAGTAAATTTTCAAGATCAAAACCTAAACAGATACAACTAAGTATAGCTGCCGCAAGATTATAGACATTAAATTTTCCAAGTAAGGGACTTTCGACAGTAAATTCTTGATTTTTATATTTAAATTTAATATCAGCACCTGTAGCTTTTAAATGATAACTTATAATTTGTAAATCACATGTTTCATCCTCACCATATGTTAAAACTTTTCCCTGACAACTTTTTCTTACTCTTTCATAGTATTGATCTTCTTTATTTAAAATACAGTAACCATCTTTTTTAGTCGTTTTAAATAGTTCGCATTTACAATCTATATAATTATCCATCGTCTTATGAATATTTAAATGATCTCCAGTAATATTAGTTAAAACACTAACATCAAACTTTATACCGACAAGTCTATTACGATAAAATCCTTCACTACTTGCTTCAAATGATACATATTTACAGCCAGCTTCTAAAAATTCATGAAAGTATTTATATAATTTATCAGCATCAGGTGTACTATTGCTAGTTTCTTTTTGAAATTTAGCACAACTTCGACCATTACTTCCAAGATAGGCACAAATATCATCACCAATAAGGGTATGAATAACAGTTGAAACTGTAGTCTTACCATCAGTTCCAGTAACTCCGATCATTTTCATTTGTTTTTCGGGATTATCATAAAACTTTGCACATAAATATGGCAGTTCTTTATTGGTATCTTCGACATGAATGGTAGGAACTTTTCTTTTTATATCTTTTCTACTGACAACTAAAGCACTGGCCCCTCTTTTTATCGCATCATCAATAAAATCGTGACGATCAGCTGTAACTCCTTTTGTACAGACAAATAAATCTCCTGGTTCTACTTCTTTGGAATTTATTTTAATATCCTTTATTAAGACATCCGAAGATGCATCAGTAAATAACTCATTTAACTTCTTCATAAACCTCACCTACTGTATAGTATATAGTAAACTTGAAAAATTTAAAACATTTTTTATTGAATTATACAATATTTTACGATAGAATTAATATAGGTGAAGAATATGAAGACGGTTGTTTTAGGAGCAGGTTCTGATTTAGGAGTTCAAATTAATGGAGCTTCTGCTGGACCTATACAATTAATAAGAGATATGGGTAGTTTCTATAAAGGAGAAATAATTTCTATTACGCAAAGCCCAGCGATTATAAAAAATAGAAATTTAGCTGAGAAAAGAAAAAATGAACAGGAAATAAACACTTTTAATAAAGTAGTTTATGATAAGTGTTTAGAAAAATATAATGATAAGTTGTTTCCTGTTGTAATTGGTGGAGATCAATCAGTGGCAATTGCGAGTGTTCTCGCTTGTCAAAAGGCAAATGAAAAAATTGGTGTCATTTGGTTCGGTTCGCATCCATCATTTAACACTTATGATACTACTCCAACAGGTAATATTCATGGGATGGTTCTTGCGACAGTCTCTGGACAAAAGCAAGAAGAACTTAGAAACTATTTCGATGGAACTGCAGTTGATCCAAGAGCTATTTCAATTGTCGGTGCGCGAAGTATCGATCAAAGAGAACAGGAAAACTTAAAATACGCTAACGTTAATGTTTTCTCTACTGAAGATATCAAAAGTAATGGTGCGGGCAGTATCGTCGATGAAGCTTTTAAAGCTGCGAGTGAATATGCCCAAAAATTTCATATAGTATTTAATATAGACATTCTCGATCCAACTGTATCTATGGGAGTTTCTGTACCTGAAGATAATGGAATCGATGAAAAAAGTGCGATGGAATTGATAGATGCTATACTTACTCACGCTAGAGAACTTGCAGGTTTTGATTTAGTAGAATTTAACCCTACTAAAGATCCTGATCGCAAAACTGAACAAATTGCTTTAAATATTTTAGCTAAAATGGTCAGTACTATTGATGAATTAAAAGATGATGAAGAAGAATCTACAACTTAGATTCTTTTTTATTAACAAAAAAAGATGCCTTATTCAGCATCTTTAGCAACGACTGCTTTTCCTTTGTAATATCCACATTCTTTACAAACGCGATGTGGTTTAATTACTGCACCACATTTAGGACATTTTGTAACAGTTGGATTTTCCATTGCACTGTGTGCTCTTCTTGTTCTTTGTCTAGTTTTAGAAACTTTACGCGCAGGAACAGCAAACATTTGAATATTTAATTCTAACATAATATCACTCCTCTTTAAAATTATTAAGTAAATCCTTAAAAGGATTTTCTTTTTCAGTTAATTCATCTTCACTAACTAATTTCCAACCATCCCCGTTCCATTCTTCTAAATTTTTAACTTTAGTAAATTTCAAGGGAATTTCCAATACAATATTTTCCCACAAAATCTCTTTTAAATCAAGTATATTTTCAAAATTTTTAGAATTTTCATCTAATATTTCTTCTATTTTATTAGAAAATTCATATTCTATAGGTTCTAAAGAAATATCATCTTCTAAGGTCATAACTCCACTAAAATCTAAATTAGCTTTTAAATTATCAGAAGAATCTATATATAAATAACCTTTAACTTGGACATCTTTTAGAGCTTTTATTTTAGTATTTTTTAATTCTTCTTTAGTAAATTCTATTTTTTCATCTATATTATATTTTTTTATAGTTCCACTATTCAGACTAGAAATATCAATATTCATAATTTTTCTCCTATTTATTTTCATTTGCTTCTTTATGTATTTCGTATACAAAACTTAATGCATCCATCGGTGTCATTTCTAGTGGTGCAATCTCTTTTATTTTTTCTACTATTTCATTTCTTTCTTCTTTTGGTTCTTCCTCTATCACATTATCAAATAAACTTGTTTGTGTGAAGGTTTCTTTACGTTCTTTTTTCTTTTCGTAGACATCTAAAATATCTAAAGCACGATTAATAAGTGATTTAGGAAGAGCGGCAATCGATGCAACATGAATACCATAACTTTTATCGATAGCTCCCGGTTTTATTTTATGCAAGAAAGTGATTTTACCTTCTTCTTCAACAGCAGATACATGAACGTTTTTTAAATGATCTAAATTTTCTTCTAAGACAGTTAATTCATGATAATGGGTTGAAAACATTGTCTTAGCTTTAATTTTATCGTGAATATATTCGAGAATAGCTTGAGCAAGACTCATTCCATCATATGTAGCAGTACCTCTTCCTAATTCATCAAATAAGATAAGACTGTTTTCTGTTGCTTCTTGTAAAGCGTAATTAGCTTCTTTCATCTCGACCATAAAAGTTGATTCTCCACTTACTAAATCATCGCTTGCACCTATTCTTGTGAAGATTTTATCAAAAATTGGAATTTTACAAGAACTACAAGGAACAAAACAACCAATCTGAGCCATAATTATACTTATCGCAGTCTGTCTCATATAAGTACTTTTACCAGCCATATTAGGACCTGTAATTAATAAAATATCTGTGTTATTATCCATATTAACATCATTAGATACATATTTATCTTGCATTACTTTTTCGACTACTGGATGACGACAATCTTTCATTTCGATGCTTTTTTCTTCTCCAATAACAGGTCTTACGTAACTATAAAGCTCTGAGACAATAGAAAATGATTGAAGCATATCAACTTCACTGATAACTTTGGCAACACTTTGAATATCACCAATATATCTTTTAACTACTTCTCTGATATCCATAAATAATTTATATTCTAAATTAATAATTTTTTCTTCAGCAGATAAGATAATATTTTCTTTTTCTTTTAAAATTGGTGTTACATATCTTTCACAGTTAGAAAGAGTTTGTTTTCTAACGTAACCAAATTCATCTTTAATTTTATTTTTCGCACCATTACTAACTTCGATATAATAACCAAAGACTTTATTAAAACCAACTTTTAAATTATTAATACCAGTTCTTTGTCTTTCTGATTGTTCCATCTGTAAGATAAATTCTTTAGAACCACTCGAGATTTTCTTTATTTCATCTAATTCTTCATTATAACCTTCTTTAATTAAAGATCCTTCTTTTAAGGTTAGAGGAGCATCCTCATTAATAGAGTTTTCTAGTAATTGATATACTTCGTCTAGTGTTTTAATATCTTTATCAAATTTTAATTGTTTTAATATTTTTTTAATCGCTGGTAAATTCTTTAAAGAGTTTTTTAACTGGATCATATCACGAGCGTTTAAATTTCCGTAACTAATACGACTTACTAATCTTTCGAGATCATAAACACCATCTAAAAGCTCGATTAACTCATCTCTTAAGATAAATTCAGTTTGTAGAGTCTCTATCATATCATAACGACGATTTATTTCTATAACACTAGTTAAAGGATTTTCTATATTTTGTTTTAAGAAACGACTTCCCATAGCTGTTTTAGTTTTATCTAGTAACCATAAGAGACTATATTGTCTTTCACCATTTCTAATAGTTTCTACTAATTCTAGATTTCTTTTTGTATTATTATCGAAAATTAAATGATCATTTCCTTTAATAAAGATAGCTTTTTGTAAATGTTTAAGTTCTCCTTTTTTAGTATCTAAAATATAAGAAAGTAAATGTTTTATTGTAACTACTAATCTTTCGTCTTTTAAGTCTTTATAAATATAAGAGTATTCTTCATTTTCTAAAGTTTCCTTTTTGATTGTTACAAGTACTTGATAATTAACTCTTAAATTATTAATTATACCTCTATCCATACTGTCGTTGACGATGACTTCTTTAAAGTTATTTTTACAAACTTCTCTTACAAGTAAATCTTCTTCTTTATCGATTAAAGTAACGTAGAACTCTCCTGTTGAGATATCAGAATAGCTAATACCAAAGCAATAACCAAAGTCATAGATACTAGCGATAAAGTTATTGTCGTGAGAATCGATATGATCATCTATTCTCGTTCCTTTGGTAACTATTTGAATAACGTCACGTTTTACGGTTTTTTTAGTTTTAGATGGATCTTCTAACTGTTCACAAATGGCAACTTTATAACCTTGTTCTATTAAAGTATCTATGTATGAGGTTGCTGAATGATGGGGTACTCCACACATAGGAACTCTTTCTTTAAGACCTGCATTTTTTCCTGTTAGAGTAAGTTCTAAAACCCGACTACAAACAATCGCATCTTCAAAAAACATCTCATAAAAATCACCGAGCCTAAAAAAGATAATACTATCTTCATAATTATCTTTAATTTCTAAATATTGAAGCATCATTGGACTAATTTTGCTTCTATCTACTTCACTTCTTTTCATTTATAACCACACCCATCTTATGTTAATCCCTTAATTAATTGTATCAAAAAAAAGAATACTAGTAAAGGTTAGGTGTAACTAATATTCTTTTAATTTATGTGAAGATCTTTCGATCTAACACCATATTTTAGATTAATTTTTAATTATATATGGATTATATACTGTACCGTCTCCACTCAATTGGATATTAGATTTTAGATATACGACGGGACGGATCTCAACGTCGTTGTTGTACACGGTACCGGAATTCACAGTGCCGTCTGAGGCGATAATGGACACTCGGCTGGAGTAGTCGGAACGCGGAGAAAGTGTCCAAAAACTATATGAAGTGCTAAACATCCATCCTTTCCCTGCATTTGTTTTTCCACAGCCACTACTATTTGATGGTGTGTTAAAGCATCCATCTGCTACTCCTTTTGCATATGTGTATCCCCAATCACTTGGATACGGTAGTCCTACATTCCCATTCGTTGTTGTTGCTCGACTAGCTGTACAGTTCCCTTTAGTTTTACATGTCTCACTTCCTCGCTCTGACGTGTAAAATCCATCTGTACTTCTAGTTGTATCCCATGTTGTTCCTCCTAAATACCATCTCATATTCTCTATTTGATCATGTGATGTATCTGTTAATCCGTTACTTGTAAAATTACATGATGTTGTTGCTCCTTGTTGTCCATATGGACATGTTCCACTTTGTCTATTCCAATATAATCCTACTGTTGGACTCTCATCATTTAATATCTTATTTAACTCTGATGGTCTTTCCCATTTATTACTTCCATAATTTCCATTGTTATTACCACTTGTTCCATCTCCATTTGTTGTAGCGTTTGAATTATCCCATGAATAATAACCTATCCTATTTGCTCTTATTAGTTTGATTCTCCATTCTTTTATACCTGATGCATTCTCTTCATTTGTTACTCCAATTATCCTCCAGCCCTTATCTTCTCCATTAAATGTTACATAATTATTTGGACTGCTTCCTATATATCTATAACTTGTGCTTCCATCTGGATGCTCTATCTCAAACATTCCCTTTTTCTCTTCTTCACTCGCTGTATCATATGTTTTACTCTTTTCTACATATGGTAATCCATTTATTTGTAATTTATATTCTTCTACTTCTTTTTTATCTACTGGAAATGTTAAATCTTTATTTGATAATCCTACATTACTTCCGAATGTTATTGTTGCTGGTTGTTCTCCATTGTTTTCTATTATGATCTTATATGTCTTCTTATCTCCTTCATCTCCACTTTTAGGTAAAACTATTCCTTCTCTTGTTGGACATGGATCAT
>CANQVR010000012.1 GCA_947627375.1 uncultured Bacilli bacterium
AAATCTTGACATAAAAAAAGACTTATCAAATAAAGGTAAAGTCTGTATTAGTATTTTGAGTAACTGCGAAACTCGGGTGACAATGCTGCGATGATTGCTGCAGCTGGTTATTTTGCTTATAAAGATAAAAGAGTAACTGATCTCTATTTAAATGTAAAAAGCAATGATAAGCTTGCATAATTGTAATAATTAAACATTAAATTTACTTTTAATGTTTTCTTTTTGTCAAAAAGACTGGAAAAAATAAAAATAAATGTTATAATTAAAGATAGATAGTAGGGGATTAGACATTAAAGCATATAAGTAAAGAATAAAGGAGTGTGATTTAATATGCTAAAATCAAAAGTTGGATATAGTATGGACGCCAATAGCATGACGAGTGGTACTATTACTGCAAAACTTGCCACAAAAGGAATGAGAAGTAATAAATTAGGATTACTTTATACATCAGTTCTATCAAATGTAAAAGAAGTAGTAAAAGGTGTAAGAAGCGTCACTGATATGCCTATTATTGGATGTACAAGTAGTGGAGCAATTATTGTTCCTGAAGGAATTGTTGCATCTCCTCATGGATTTTCAGGAATGATGGCACTTGATGATAAAAATTTAACAGTTGGAGTTGCAAGCCATGAAGCAGGAAGAGATGCAAGAAAAATAGGAAGAAAAGTAGCAATCGAAGCAGTAAAAAATGCTGGAACTACTAAAGCACCTGATTATTTTTACATGGTTGCTAGTCCAAAAGAAGAAGAAGATTATTTAATGGGAATACAAGATGTTATCGGACGTGTTCCAATGTTTGGAGGAAGTGCTGCCGATGATACAGTAGAAGGCAAATGGAAAATTATTTGTAATGACAAAGTTTTTTCTGACGGAGTAGCAGTAGCTTTCTTCTATACTGATAATGATATTGAAACAGTTTATACTGGAGCTTATCGTGAAACTAAAAAACGTGGAATTATCACAAAAGTTGATAGTAAAAGAACACTTGTCAGAATTGATGGTGAACTTTCTTTGAAAAAATATGGAGAATGGATCAGAAAAGAACCAAAATCTTTACGTGGAACTAACTTATTAATGGCATCAATTAGAAGACCACTTGGAATCAAAGATCCATTAGGAAACTTAACTGCTGTACGTCATCCTATGATTGGTAATTCTGATAATACAATGAATATTGGAAACAATTTAGAAGAAGGAACATGTATCAACATGTTAGAAGCAACAACTGATGAATTAATAGATTCAACAGGACAAACTCTAAAAGAATTAAAGAAAAACATGTTAACTGAACCAGCAGCATTTGTATTAGTACATTGTGGTGGAAGAAAATTAGCAATTGGAAAAAGACTATCAGAAGTACATAAACAATTACTTCGTGCCGCAAATGGTGTTCCATTTATTACTATATTTACATTTGGTGAGTATGGATATCATGAAAATAGTGCCAATACATGTGGTGGCTTAATGTTATCATTTACTGGTTTTGGAAAAGAATAAAAAGGAGGAATCATGAAGAATTTAATTAATGGAGAAAAAAAAGATGCTAGTAACGGTCAAGTAATAGAAGTTACAAATCCTGCAACTAATGAATTTATCGATACTGTTCCAAATTCTACACCTCAAGATGTAGATGAAGTTGTAACTAAAGCCAAAATAGCACAAACTGCTTGGGCTAAGACTCCACTTCATGAACGTGGTGCGATACTTGAAAGATTCGTGTCTTTAGTAGAACAAAATAAAGAAGAATTAGCACGTACATTGTGTATGGAAACAGGGAAACCAATAACTGAAGCAAGAGCAGAAATTGGTAATACAAGAGGCTTTGTTTATGGTTATGTTGAACGTGCGAAACATTTATATGGAATGGTAATTCCTCAAGGTAATGAAGCAGGTCAAGAAAAAACTGTTCAATATACAGTAAGAGAACCTATTGGTGTAGTAGCATGTATTATCCCATTTAACTTCCCATGTGATTTATTTGGTCAAAAAGTACCATCTGCACTTATTATGGGAAATGCTGTTATTGTAAAACCATCTACATATAATCCATTAACACTTCATAAATATTGTGAGTTAATGCAAGTAGCAGGAGTACCTGCAGGTGTTATAAATTGTATTTCAGGAGATGGCCCAGTAGTAGGACAAGCCCTTGCAAAACATAAAGATGTACATCTTATAAGTGTAACTGGTTCTACTGCAGTTGGTATGGAAACTATGGCTAGTGCTAGTCAAAACTTAACTCATGTAATGTTAGAACTTGGAGGAAACGATGCATTTATTCTTGATAAAGAAGGAAACTTAGATTTAGCAGTAGAAGAACTAGTTTGGGGACGTTTATATAATACAGGACAAGTATGCTGTGCCTCTAAAAGATTCTTAATACATAACTCTTTAAAAGATGAATTTATAAAAAGAGTTGCAGCTAAAATTAATACTTTAAAACTTGGAAATCCAATGAATGAGGATACTCAAATTGGTTGTTTAATTAATGAAAATGCTGCTAAACGTGTTGAAGAACAAGTAGCTCTGACAGTTCAAGAAGGAGCTAAAGTAGTTTATGGTGGTAGAAGAAGTGGAGCATACTATGAACCAACTATTATAACTGATGTTACTAAGACAATGTCCGTAATGAAAGATATGGAAATCTTTGGACCAGTAATACCAGTTTTAGGTTTTGATGATATAGATGAAGCTATAGAAATTGCTAATCAATCCAGTTATGGATTATGTAGTTGTATAATAACTGAAAATATGAAAACAGCCTTTAAAGTTGCAAGTAGTCTCGAAGTAGGAGGCGCAATTATTAATGGTGCAAGTTTTTATAGATCAGCTGAAATGCCATTTGGTGGATGGAAACATTCTGGAATTGGTAATGAAGGAATTACAACAACACTACAAGAAATGTCTAGAATAAAAACAATAGTTTTAAAAAATATTTTAGATTAAAATATATATATTAAAAACAAAAAAAGAAGATTTAATTTATAGTTTAAATCTTCTTTTATTTTTCTTTGAAAACTCCATATTCTGGTGTCTTTATTTCTTTCATGATTTTTCTTGCTTTCAGTAATAATGGGATATTTATAAGTAATAAAATCACATATCCAACTATCATACCAATACCCATTGCTCCACTATGTACATAATTAGTGGATGGAACTGATGATGAAAATATAGCATTTTGGAATGGAATAAAATCATTCATAGCATGAACAAATGCAATTGCCCAGAAATTTTTTGTTTTTAAATATACAGCACATAATAATGTACCAAACATTGCAGCCTCTAAAGTTTTTCCAATTGTTTGGAGAATTCCTGCTAGATCATAACTTCCACCAAAAATATAATTTGTGACATGGAAAACTCCAAATAGAAGAGAGGATATTATTATTGCTCTCCAAACTCCACTACGAGTCTTTCCTGTTTTTCTAAGTATTCCATGAAATAATACTCCTCTAAACATACTTTCTTCAAAAATGCCTACCATAATACTTAATGTAAAATAACTAAGTTCTAACATTAAGAAATTATTTGGAATTCCATTTTTAATAAATGCAGCTACTGCTGCAAAACCACCCATTATAAGTGCAATAACTAAAACATACCAGCAACTACGTAAAGTATACCCAAATCCTTTTTTATACTCTTTTAAAGTATCTCCTGCTCCCATTAACAACATAGTACCAATCATCAAAACACTTAAAACTACACGTATTATAATTAATGATGGTAAATCTTCTCCATCATACGGAAGATATTTAAGTCCACAAAATCCAATCAAAGAAACTACAATTGCCACTAAAACGGGATTTTTTCTCATTGCTTTTATCATATCTTTCACCTCTTTACATCTATTTTATTAATTACTACTCTTTGGCATTAAACTAATAATTCTACCTGCGAAATCATTAAAGTTTTGAGTTTGTAAAATTACTTTGCCTGGTCCTATTAATTTAGTTAAGAATAATCCTTCTCCCCCAAATAACACATTTTTAACTCCTTTAACAGTTTCAATTTCATATTGTACTGTTTTTTCAAAAGCAACTACATTACCAGTATCTACTTTTATTACTTCCCCGGGTTGTAATTCTTTTACTATTTGATCTCCATCTACTTCTAGAAAAACATTTCCTTGTCCACTAATATCTTCTAGAATGAATCCTTCTCCTCCGAATAATCCTGTTGATAATTTTTTTCTAAAAGCTACTTTTAATTCAACAGTTGGTTCTGCACATAAGAAAGATCCTTTTTGTACTATAAGTCCTGGATGACCACTTGTCATATTAACGTTTAAAATACCTCCAGGAACAGTGGATGCAAAGGCTATTTTTTGATTATCTTCTACTGCAGTATAGGTGTTCATAAATAAACTTTCACCGGAAAACATTCTACCTAACCCTTTCATTATGCCACCTTGAGTACTAGTCTCTAAACTTATATTAGGTGACATCCACGTCATAGCACCAGATTGAGTATATAAACTCTCTCCTTTATTTAATGTAAATTCAATAGCTGGTACTGTTTGTCCAATAATTTTATGTTCCATGCTTACCTCCTTTTCATCTTCAATTATAGCATATTTAATATTAAATAAAAATATTTATATCTTTTATTTTCTTGTTTTTCTTAGAGAACCAAATTAGTTAAAAGTCATATATTATAGCGAGGAGGAAATATATGACTTTTGATTATCAGTTTGGAAATCATTATTATAATTATTATGATAATAAATTAGGTATTGAAAGTACTAAATATAGGATTTTAGCTCCTGAACAATCTCAATCAAGACAACCAGGATTTGAATATTTAATGGATCCATTACCAATTTTTGATAATCCAAATTATAAAGGTAGTGGAAAATTAAAAGGAAAAGTAGCAATTATTACAGGAGGAGATTCCGGACTTGGAAGAGCTGCAGCAGTAGCTTTTGCTAAAGAGGGAGCAAAACTTGTAATACCGTATTATGATGAACATAAAGATGCGGAGTATACTAAGGAATATATTGAATGTTTAGGTGGAGAATGTGAAATAATGTCAGGAGATATTTCTGATAAAAACTTTTGCACAAAAATTGTGGAAAAAACTTTAGAAAGATTCGGACATATTGATGTTCTTGTTAATAACGCTGGAGTACAATATCAACAAGATTCACTAGATCAAATAAGTGATGAACAGTTTGATAGAACTATGAAAGTAAATCTTTATGGAATGTTTTATTTAACAAGAGCAGTGTTACCATATTTAAAATCAGGTGCATCAATTATTAACTTAAGTTCAGTGACTACATTTAAAGGAGAACCACAATTAATAGATTATGTTACTACAAAAGGTGGAATAGTGGGATTTACTAGATCTCTAGCAAGAAATTTAGCTCTTAAAAATATTAGAGTAAATGCAATTGCACCAGGATTTTTTTGGACACCACTTCAACCTGCTTGTTGGGTAAAAGAAAAGATACCTTCACTAGGAGCTAATGCTGCAATGGCAAGAGGTGCAATGCCATATGAGTTAGCACCAACGTTTGTCTTTTTAGCAAGTGATGACTCTAGTTATGTAACAGGTCAAGTACTCCATAATAATGGTGGAGAAGTAATGGGATAAAAGGTTATCTTTTATCTTTTTTTTATAAAAAAAGTCACCAATTGGTGACTAAAGTAATTCTATAAAATCATCATCTTCGTTGTTTTCGTTGTCAACTGTATTTTCAGAAGAATCAATATCATGCTTATCTTCAACTTTATTAGTTGTATCTTGATCAAGTTCATCATTAGAAGAATCAGTACCATAATCATCTTCAACTCTATTAGTTGTATCTTCATCAACTTCATCATCACAAGAATCAGTATTATAATCATCTTCATCTTTATTAGTTATGTCTTCTCTCAATTCATCTTCAAAAGAACTAATGTCTTGCTCATCTTCAATTTTATTGGTTGTATCTTCATCAATGTTATCTTCAAAATAATCAGTGTTATCTTGTGGCTCTTCATCATCTAATAGTTCGATATCTTCAATAATATCTTGATTATCGATTGTTTCTTCATTATTATCAGTTATATCATCAATATTATCATTACTATCTATAATAGTATCATCAAGTGTTTCAATTTCATTTGCTTCATTTATATCTTCAATAATATCCTCGTACGTTGAAGTTTCTTTTTTCTTCATAAGATTTAATAATTTATCTTTATATCTATATATCAAATATAAAATGATAATTATAATAACAATACCTAAACCATATATAATATATTTATTAATAGAATCACTATTTATGATAGCGTTATTTTTTTTATCATCGAAAGAAAAATCATAATATTTAATTTCTTGAACATTACAGTCTAAATCTTTTTCTCCACTATGTAAATTATAAAATAAAGTAGACTTTTTTGGTATTTCTAACTCTTTATTATCAGTAGCAATTCTTTTTTTATCTCTATTATAATATTTAATATTAATATATAAAGTTTTATCTTCGTCACTATTATTTCTAACTTCACCCATAAAACCAATTTGATGTTCTTTACCAGTTTGATAAGCATCAAAATCAAGTTCATCAAAATAAACTTCATCTTTATCGATTGCAAAGGATTCATTAACATTAGTTATACCAGTTTTTAAAGCAAAAGCATTTGGAATATCAATCATAAATGATATCAATACAATCAAAATAATTAGATTTATTTTTTTCATAAGATCACCTCATTAGAGACTATACTCTATACCAACATACCTTTTATATTCTATCCTATATGAAAATAGTATACCACATATTGAAAGAAAAAAAGCAAATAAAATGACAACTTTACAAAAAAAGACTATTTATTTTCTCGTATAGAATTAGTTTTTTTAAAAACTTTACTTTTTAAATTTCTCACGTATGCTTTATTAGCGGGATGGTTTATAATATTTTGATAATATTCATATTTTTTAGTTTTCATAATATCTTCTTTTTCTATTTCTAAAGTAATCAAAAGTCTCTCTGTATTTTTATCAGGTGCTGCAAGACCATTTTCTTGTAATAATACATGTTTAGTTATTATATCAGTAATTATATAACCCATGTTTTTAATAATTCCATGATTTACGAAAAAATAATTATCATTATCTGCATTTTTGCTTTCATCAATACTAAAAACATTTTCTTTTATATCATAAATATTTTCACATCTAACAAATGACATGGATCTATTACTATTAAAATCAATATCATCATCAGGAAGATAACTAAAACAAAGATCTTCGATAGGATTGTAAGATTCAGGATGTGAAGTTATTAAAAAACCTAAATGAGAATCATCTTCAAGTTCAACATAAAAAGGAAAGAACACAGGATGTCTAGCGTTATCTTTTTGACCAGTAACTGGATCTATGAAAGAAAACCCTTTTTTAGGTTGAATAACTCTATTAGAAAGATTATTAATAATAGTATCTTCTAATATAACATCATTTTCAAATTTATCTTTTTCACTATCAGAAAGATTATTAAAATACTCTTTTAAATTGTTATTATAAAGTTCTTTATCTTCATCAGATAATTTATTTTCCAAGGCCTCTCTAGATTTATTATCTAAGCAGAAAAGTAATTCTCTTTGAGTATCTATTTCCAAGCTATTAAAAAAATCAACTTTATTTTGTTCTTTTTGGCTTTTATACATTTTTACTATATCATTATTAGACATTACTAATACACCTCCAAAGAATTATCTTTATTACGCTTTACTTCAAATAGTTTTTGCTCGGGATTATCGATTTTAAATAATATTTCAACATCTTCTTTAGTAAGTTTTTCATTACTAAAAAAAGTTTTATCATTGATTTTATAAGCAAGTTTTGAGAAATCATAATTATAATAAATATTTTTTAAATTATAATAAATATCCCCAAAATAATATTCTATATCTTCTTTAGTTAAAGTTTTATTAAGTGAATCAAATACTATATGATAATAAGCATCTTTTTTTATTAAATCATCTAAATTTAGATAACCATATACGTGATTGACTAATTTTAAAATATTTAATAATTCATTATTTTCTTTATACAAGGAAGAATTAAAGAAAACTATATTATTGTTAATGATAATACTTTCATTACTAAATATTTCTTCTAAGGTACCAAAGGCAACTACATTCATAATTAAAATATTAAGTATTTCATCTTTATTAGAATCTTCTTTTAAATATGGATTATTTTCCAAAAACCAATTACGTATAAATTCTATATTATTCATAAAACTTTCCTCCAATTATATTCTAACATATTATCTAAACTTATTACAATTATGTGTTATAATTAATGTGTATAGGAGGATAATTAAAATGGATTATAAAAAAATAAAAATTCCTCATCATGTAGGAATTATATTAGATGGTAATGGTAGATGGGCTAAAGAACGGGGAATGAAAAGAAGTAGTGGACATGAAGCAGGTTTTGATAATTTAGTTGGTTTAAGTAAGCATATGTTTAATACTGGAGTTAAAATACTAAGTGTTTATGCTTTTTCTACTGAAAACTTTAAAAGAAGTAAAGAAGAAGTTAATTTTCTAATGAATCTATTTGAAAATAAGTTTAAAAAATATGCAGAAGAATTAAAGAAAGAAAATATAAAAATAGTTTTTTCAGGTGGAAGGGAGAAACCAGTAAAAGAAAAACTTCTAAAAATAATTGATGAATGTGAAAATATTACTAAAGATTGTACTAGAGGTATTTTAAATATTTGTTTTAATTATGGATCACATTCTGAAATAGTACAAGCTATAAAGAAGATACATAAAGATTTAGAAGATAATAAGATAAAGGAAAAAGATTTAAATGAAGATATGGTATACCATTATATGTTCCAAGATTTAGAACCAATTGATTTTTTAATACGTACCAGTGGAGAATTAAGACTTAGTAATTTTATGTTATATCAATTAAGTTATGCTGAACTTTATTTTCCAAAAACTTATTTTCCAGATTTTAATAATAAAGAATTTGATAAAGCTTTAATTGAATACACAAAAAGAGATAGAAGATTTGGTGGAATAGACTATTCAAAATAAAATATATTATCTAAAAGCAAACATAAAAATGTGTTTGTTTTTAATTTTATAAATTAACATAATTAAATACAAATACATACTAGCTTAAAAACATAGGCAAGATAATTTTTTATTTTTCTAACTCATTAAAAATTAGATGATTAAATTCTAACTTATTATTAATTATTTTTCTCAAAAAGGATGGCCTAATATCAAAATTATCTAAATTATTAATATCAACCCATTTAAAATCAAGTTTTATATTATGTCCTTTATCATTTTCGATTAAAGTAAAATCAACTTCATCAAAATCATCATCAATAAAATTCATTAAATAATAAAATGAAATTTCATGCATTTTTTTATTATATTTATTAATAAAATAATTTTCAACAACACCTAAATAATTTTCAATCCTAACTTCTTTCCTTGTTTCTTCTAGGAGTTCACGTTTTACAGCTTCCTCTGTTGTTTCACCTAATTCGACATGACCTCCAGGTAGACATAAAAAACCACTATCATCCATGTCAACTAAAAGTACTTTGTTATTTTTAATTATTAAGCTAGAAACTCTAAATTTAAAATTATAATCATTAGTTTTAACCTTTATACTTTCTCTCATAAAAATCTCCTTTATACTATTTTTTTGTTTTATATACAACATCCTTATTTTAGTTTCAACTAAAACACAAGAAATAAAAATACTTAAGTTTTATTCATATTTCTAATTAATATAATATTTTATTATAAATGTCAATATATTTTTATTTTTTTCATTAATTTTTTATAAAAATGAAACTGAATTTTTTCTTAATGGTATGATTAACACAACTTATTATAATTACATATAATATTTTGAAATTGAAAGGAGGAATATTTTGAAAAAAATATTGATATTTATTGGAAGTCTTGTAGTTATCTTTTTAGTTGTAGCTTTAGTGTTATTTAACTTTAATAAAGATAATAACAAGGATAAGAAACTACAAAAAGTAAAACTTGCAGATACTACCCTCACACCAAAGACATATATGAGTTGATTCAACAAATACATATTAGCTTAAAAACAAATTGTGTATGTAATCTAGGGAAAACAACAAGTTTTAATATTATTCCTATTGATAATACAAAATCTTTTGGTGAGCAATTAAAATATTATAGAAAAATGCTTAATTTAAGAAGAATTGACGTTGCGAAAGATTTAAATATAGGTTACAACACTATTTGCCGATTAGAAGAAAGATGTGATGATGAATATGGGTTTGATCATAAATCTATACCCATAATAAACAAACTAATAGATTACTTAGATGTAAGAGAAAAAATTAACTATGAAAATAATGAATACTTGGATTTTATATTAAATAAACAAGCAGACTATATAAAACTATTACTTGATAAATATTCAAGAAATGAATTGTCCACCATCTTAAATGTTGTTCCTGATACAATATCTAGGTGGGTATCTACTGATATAATTATCTCTAGAAAAAATTATAACAAAATAAAAAAGATACTTGAAAATTAAATAACGCCACTAGAGGGTCGTCACTTAATATTTCAAGTATAAGCATGTAGTAATGAAGTAAGAGAGAGTTTAGTGGTTATTTTAACATTATTTAAAAAAGAGTTTTTATTATATAAGAATCATATAACCATGAATTAGAAAATATAAACTAAAATATTTACAATTTTTATACACTATACAATTTTAAAACCTACAAAAGTAGGTTTAAATATAAAATTACATTTAATAATCTGATTAATTATTCTAGTCCTAAACTTGATTGTTTTGGTTCTTTTAACACTTTATTTACTATATTTTCTGTTTCCATATTATCATATCTTTCTTTCAATTGTTGTCTTAAATAGAACATTCTCCTATTAGCTGTGGATACTAATTGATTATATGTACAAGCAGTTATATAAATATTAGATGATTCAATATAAGAATCCATTTTTGATTCAACAGTATCTCCAACAACATAAGATATTATTTTATAATCTCCAGTAAACGATTCAGAGTATTTTAAAGCATTGGCATAAGATTTTGCCTGATTCATTTCTTCTTCACCAATCTTATATCCACCTTTTTTTAACTCAATTATTAATATTTTTTTTACTTCTTGCAGATTAGTTTTCTCATTAAAATCTTCAAAATAAAATGGAACTATAGTAGACATATCAAAAAATATTAAATCAGGTCTTCTTTTTTCTTCTAAAAGTTCTTTATATCCTTTTCCTTTTAATACATCTCTTACTATTGTTTTTAAAGTACGATTAGAAACATACATTTCAGAATCATATTCTGGTCCAAACAACCATCTTGCCTGAGCAATCAAAGGGTGAAGAGTATGTAATTCATCTGTATCTTTTTGACTACACAGTCTACTAATTGCTTCTATTACTAAAATTCTATTATCTATTTCATCAATTGTCTTTAAAATATCTTTTATATCCCAATTATCTAATAATTTATTTAATGATTCAATATCTTTTTCTGAATAACTAGATAATTTTTCTAATAAACTTTTTCCACTTTTAGATTTTTCAATGTTTATAAGAGCACCTACAGCATTGTTTAAATTTTCTTGTGATATTTCAGGTTGAGATTCTACCAAATTGTCAACAAAGTTAGCTATTTCATATTGTGAATATGGCGAAAGTACTTCTATATCATTTCTCTTAGCTCTAACTATCTCTGTTTTAGTTTCTTCAATTTTGGAGCTAAAAATTTGTCTAATAATTTTGTTAACGTATTCTGCTACAGTATCATAAACTTTTTTCATTAATTCAGACTCATAAAATCCTGTCCAATCCGGTTGTACCTCATCAATCAAATCATCACTTTTGACAATAACTGTATGAGTTTTTGCAAGTCTTGTACGACCATCTCTTATCATTCTATCTCCAAGTTCCCAAGAAGGACTTCCAACCAATCTATTTCCAACCCAAAAAGCGATACCATGATAAACAGATTTAGATCCACTTACATTAGAATTTATTACATACATTTCTAATTTTATCCCATCTATTTCTACTGTTTCTTTATTAATAAGACCTTTATGATCTTCTAATTGTACAATATCACCATTAATACAAATCTCAAATTCTGGATCATATAAATATCTAGCAGATAAAATTTGCTTACAAGCATCAATATTTGGTAAATTCTGAGTTACAAAAACGCTTAATTTTGTCCCATGACCAAATTTTTGACTTTCTTTTACATTAGTCAACTCAAAAGCACTGTCTCCTTCTGAAAGTGTTACATCACATTTAGTGCATTGATTATTTTTCCATGTTTCAAGTTGATAGTTATTATTGAAACAAAACATACTATGTCTGCCAATGCCATTATGACCATAAGCAATTCTTCTTTTATCTTTTATTTCTTCCGGAAATATAACATCTAATCCTTGATGTTTTAATCTATTATATCCTAATGTTAACCATCTTTTTTTCAATTCTTCTAAGCTCATGCCTGTACCATTATCTTCAATAGTTAATTGCTCATGATAATCTGTTGGTATGGTTATATTTATTTTAGTTGCACCAGCATCCCAAGCATTTGCAATCAGTTCTGTTAGTGCAATATCATATCTACTCGTTATATTTCTGTTATTTCTATATAAAAAATCTTCTTCAAACTGTAATCCCATTTGTGTAGATACCATATTATCACCTCTTGATGAATATTATACCATTTTTCTTTATATTTTTATATATGTGAAGTAAAATATATTTATTAGGTTATTATGAATTAGTTTGTTAAGTGTTCAAAACTTAACAAACAATCGCTTTAATGACGAATCTGCCCAAACTTTTCAATCATTAATATACAGAAAACAATCGAAAGGTTGTTTTTTTTATGTAAAACAACTATTTTTATTAAAATTTTCTATTAAATATCCAACTTTACTTTATAGTAAATAAAATTCTATATGTCAAACTTGAGTTTATAATAAAACCTTTGTTTCTTTGTAGTAAAATATCTATAATTATTATTTAAAAAATTAACTTGTTTGTTCCTTATTACTCATATTTACCACTTCACTATCGTAACCACATTGTAGTGTTTTGTGGAGCAAAAGTGAATATCAATAGATTAGTTTGTAAAAAAAATACTTGAAAATCAAATAACGTCACTAGGGTCGTCACTTAATATTTCAAGTACCTTATCTAAAACTTTTTCTTTTATTTCATCTGGTGCTTTAATATCTTTAATACCTTTTAGTAGTAGTTCTGCTTTGAATGTTGCGAGATTATCAAGTAATATTTTTTTACCTTCCTCTGTTTCTGGGTAATTAACAAAGACCTTCAAAGTTTCCCTCCTTACTACCACTATATTTAAAGATATTCAAAATTATTATTTTTATAATATAATCCCTCTTATAATTATCACTCCTTATATATTTTATTTTTATATCAAACGAAAAGACTATCAAAATTGATAATCTTACTCACATATATTGTAATTTATTTGAAAAGTTCATCTAATAACATCCAATTATTATTATCCATATCTTCTGTATATTCCGTATTGCAAAAATATAATTGTTCATTTTTATCATAATCTCTTACAAATCCCCAATTAACATTATATTTTTTTGAATATTCTTTTAATGCTTCAAATTTATTTTCTACTTTCAAATCAATATTTTTAGATTCACCTTTAGTATTTTCTCCACCTTTAGCCTCTATAATCCATATCTTATTATTTTTATCACAGATAATAAAGTCAGGATAAAAATTCCATTTATGATTTACTGCATCTATATAAATTATAGAAAAATAATTACTAGATGATTCTCCATTTTTATAAAACCATGTTATATTTTCATTTTCTTCACAAAATTTTTCAAACATCCTCTCACTTTTTGATTTTATTGTACTATTTGGATAATTCATATAAATAGATTTCTCATAAATATTGGTATCTTTCATTTTAGGATCATATTTAATATAGTCCATTTCTGGTGCTTTCCAATCAATAGTTTTGATATCATCAAATTTCATCTTAACTTGTCTTGCTTTTTGATTCACTGCTTCTTTAAAATCTTGTTTCAATATATTTTCATTATTAATAACAAAAGCATAAAATTCTGTTAATGTTAGATTTACGAATTTTTTAGAAAATAGTTTCTGTTTCCAAAACATTCTTTCTAACATTAATCTAGTTCTATCATAACGCATTCCTATTTTAGTAGATATTTCATTAATAGAATGTCTTAATTCAAAACCATTTTTATTTGTAGTAACTATACTAGATACTTTTATTCTATTAGCACGTTCTAACTCATTAGAGTCTATTCTAATTATTTTATCTTGAATAATAAAGTTTTCTATTGTATCTTTAAAAACATAACCATTTGCTTCTAATATAGTTTTATTATTCTTTTTATTAGTTGTAAGTTTATATTTATCAACATAATGTTTATGTAGTATATTGAAAGTTTGTCTTGCATCAAAGCCATCAAAATTATTATTAAATATTTCTTTTTTTAACTTAATATTTTTATAGTCCTTCTTTAAAAATATAACTTTAGTATCATAAGCATTATTTCCTAACTCTTGTTTTACTGCAGTTTCATATTTTTCATCAAAAGTATAAAGATAACAATTATCTAATAGTATATTATCATAATGATGTCCTTGTGGCATCCTTCTAATTCTTCCAATAGTTTGTGTCTCGAAATCTTCACTCATATTTTCGCGAAGTTTAACAAGTATTTTAGCACGTGGACAATCCCAACCAGTTGATATTGCTTGTTTCATTATAAGAATGGCTTGATTAGATTCATTATTTTTTATATCTTCAATATTTTCTTTTCTTTTAGAAAGATGTATTGCTAGATTATTTCTATTATAAGTATATTTTTTTTCTTTAAGTATCTCTTCTATTTGTTTAATTAAATCATCCGATTCATTAGGAACTTGTATAATAATTAAAGGATTAACTTGTATACCTAGTTTTACATATTCATTTTTAATCTCTTTTCTTTTATTAATAGCTAAATCAAGTAAATATTCGTGCTCATTTGTTAATTGTTTTTCGTTAGATACATTTTCATTAATATATAAAGCTTTTGTAATAAGTCCTGAGTTTATTACATCTAATTCATCTATTTCAATATATTCTGCCTCTTTATTAGTTTTAGTAGTGGCACTGACTCTAACAATATAACTTGGTTTCATGTATTCAATGATATTTTCTGCTTTTACTGTTTTATTTAAATGTTCTTCATCAACTATAACAATAAATTTATAACCACAGTTGTGGGCTTCGTGTATTCTTTCATATAAATTTTTTCTTTCTGCATCTTTTAAAGCAGTATTTCCTTTTTTTGTAATAGTTTCCCAGTTAATAAAAGAAGTAGATTTTTCTTCAAAACCTTGTAATAAAACTTCTTGGATATTTTGTGTTTTATGATGTGGTAAAAATTTTAACATTTTTTCTCTGCTTTGTTCTTCCAAGTCTCCCTTACCAGGAGTTAGCCATACAAACAAAGTATCTTTATTTTCTTTAAAGTATTCTTCGATATAAGAAAGTAAAATTATAGTTTTACCTGAACCAGTAGGAGCTTGAACTAAAACTTCTTTTTTTGTACCAATAGAAGTAACATCTAGCAATTTATTTACAGTATCAATTTGAAATTTTTTTAATTGTATCTCTTGCATTTACATTACCTCCATAATTTCATCATCAAAATAATATTCTGGGATAATATATACTTTTATATTATTATCTTTAAATATCTTTTCTTCTCTTTCAGTAAGTAATATATCGCTAGATATATATAATTTATCACAACTATCTATTTCTTCCTTATTACTAGCAAATTCATCTAGTTTTTCTTCATCTAAATAAACTTTTATTTTTTTATCGTCTATTTTAATACCATTTTCTAATTGAATTAAATTTTTTATGTTTTTTAAAAGATTTCTATGTATATTTTCTTTTTCTGTATTTATTCTTGGAATATATGTACACTTATAATATTTTAAGTTACTTTTTAAAGATTTGTACTTTCCATAACCATTAATAACATTTTTTATTCTTTGGTATGTAATTTTTTCACATATATTATTTTCATTATTAGTACAAAGGATAAAATTTCTGTGTCCTTTATCTTCTATATTTTTTTCTAACACTCCAACTGCAGTTGTACCCGAGCCTGCAAAGAAATCCAAAACTGTAATATCATTATCCATCGTATCCAGTATTCTTTTTATCATACTTAGAGGTTTTTGAGTATCGAATCCAATACGTTCTTTATCATTTGCAGATAATGGATTAACTCCATTATTAATCCACAAATCACCAATTAACTTACCTTTTTTATTGTCTAAATATCTTTTAACTCTAGGAAGTCCATTTTTAGTAAATATTATTGTATTATTTTTCATTCCCTCATTAATTCTGTCTTGAGTCCATATCCAATGTTTTCCTTTTGGTGGTTCCAAAAAAAGATCTCCAAAATATTTACCTTCACCTTGACCATTTTGGGTAAAATCAAATGATCCATATCTTCTACCAGTTTCTTTTTCGATATAAGGATAATTTTTATCATTTATATCAACATCACTATATACTTTTTTAATTCTTGCTTTCGAACTTTTTCTATATACTAAAATTTTTTCATGTAAATTAGAAAAATATGAACTTTGAGATTTTGATGCTGATAATTTTTGCCAAATTATTTCATTTACATAATTTGTTTCACCAAATATTTCATCACATAATAATTTTAATTGGGAAAATTCATTCTGATCTATATTAATATATATAAACCCAGTATCTTTTAATAACTCTTTTGCCATTTCTAATCTTTTAGACATAAATGACAACCATTTTGAATGTCTAAAGCCATCTTCAACATCCACATAAGAATCATTATACATAAATTCCTTACATCCAGTGTTATATGGTGGATCTATAATTATTAAATCAATTTTGTTTTTATGCGTTTTTTTCAATAAATATAGACTATGAAGATTATCACCCTCTAATAAAAAATTGAACTTATCAGTAGAAACAGACATAATTTCTTTGGAAACAATTTCTTTAAAAGTTGGTATTTTAGTTTCTAATTCTTTATCAACTCTTTCTTCGTGTTCTTCCCATATTAATCCAAATTTTTTTTTAGTCAATTCATTTTCTATTAATGATAAATTATTTAATGTATTTTCATCTGTTATACTTTTTTTTATCTCATTAATAGTATTTAGCATTTTTTCCCTTTTTAATTTTGATAAATTAATAGTTTTCATATAATTTACCTCCCTTAATATATATATAAATTATATCATGTCTTATATTTTTTTAGTAGTATTTTATGGTATTTGTTAACTCCAATTGCTGTAATATTATTTGTTTTCTTTTTTATTAATTTACTTTTTTTACTATATTCGTCACTCGTCGCTTTTTTTGTTGTGTCATGATTTATCAGTAGTATTGTTAAATTTAGTTAGTTATTTATAACACGGATTGTTTTGTCAAAAGTATATACTTTAAATAATTTATAAAAATTTAGCTTTTTCTAAATTATTTTTATTCTAAATCATTGAAAAAACTAGGTTTAGAAAGACCATATGATTTGCTATGTTCCTGATAAATACCATATTTACATTTCTTACAATTTTCATTAAAATTATTTTTATTATTTTTTAAAGAATTATTCTTATACTTAGAAATAACATTGCCATTACTATCTAGTTCCAAATGCAAACTCGCCTCTTCATTCCATCCTTTATCTAAATAGCTTTTTTCAGTATAAGCCCAATATACAACTTGATGATTTTTATTAATTTTATCTAAATATTCTTTTCTAATATATATAGCATTAGTTATGGTATCTTTATAAAGATTACTATTGTTATTATCACAATATATAATGATTTCTCCTCTATCATTTTTCCAAGTTGAAAAAGTATTATCATATTTCAATTTTAATTCCTTTATAATAGTAGAAGGTGGAAAAGATAAATTAGTATTTTTAAAATCTTTTGAATCATATTTAATAGATTTAATATTTACACTTTTACAAAAGTCATTTTCTATATATGTATTTAAGCTTTTATTATATTTATCCCTATCTATAGTTAAATTTCTTGAATTATTATCGCCAATTAAATGTTGTGGAGAATCAATACCTATTGTCCAATCATAAGATTCAGTATAAAGATGTTGGTGTTTATCACTAGACACAAACCTGTGAATTTGTATACTAATAGGTATCCATTGTTTTCCTTCGTAATCAATAGGGTTCACTAAAGAACAAATGTTGCTAATTGATAATTTAGTATTATTGTACCATGTTTCATCTCTTACATTATTTAATTTAAATTTCTTTTCTATTTTATTATTTAAATGATCTATAGCTTCACAATATAAACTTATGGGACTACAAATATTAAACTCTTCTTCAAGTATATTCATAGGCTCATAAACAGAATAACCTAATGTTTTATTGTCATTATAAATACTTATTTCATCTATATAATAATTGCACATAAGAGAGCCTAATACAATATCTTGAGTGATTAATAAACATTTTTTTAAAAGTGAATCAGAAAATTTATTTAAATAGTCATCAAATCTATTATTTTCTTCTTCATAAAAATAATCATATTCAGAACACACCTTTTTAAAAATTTCTTGATATACTAAAAATAATCTTTCAGGAGAATAATGTATAGTTTTTATTTTCGGATGTTCTTTATCGAAAGCGGTTCCGTAACATCCATATTTACAATAACCATTTTTATTTACACATTTGAATTTTTGATTAAGTTTTTGATTCCATTTTTTTATTTCGTTTTTATCATTTAAAATAAACTCTTCATAAAGTTTCAAACTATTTTCAGAAGTATATCTTTCAAATTTCAAAACATATTTTTCATATATGTCAGACATATATATAATATGTTTTAAATTTAATTTTTCATCGACTTTTATTGTATTATCTAATTCCAAATACAAATTTTTCTTGCTTAAATTAATATAATTATTTTTATCATTTAACATATTAGATATTCTATATATATTTTCAGAATCGAGTTCATTTTCATTAATATATATATTTTTTAATATATCCATACTTTCATTGCTAATAGTACTTAATGAAGTTAACACATGAACAATTGATTTTTTTAAGTAATAATCATCAACTCTTGAATATAAATGAGCCAATTCATCTGCATAGCCATCAAATTTATCAACTATGTCATATAATAATTTTAAGCTTAATGATCTAATTCTCTCATTTGATGACGAACTCAGCCAAAATGCATACCAAAACGTTTCTTTAATATAATCATTATCTTTTTTTATTAAAATGATATTGTATAACGCATTTTTTAATTTTAGTAAAGTTGAGTAATAAGAATAACCTAATGATACTTTTTTAATTTTAGAACTATCATTTAATAAAATATTATTAAAGTAATTAACACAATTAAAAGGTCTATTATGGTATCCTCCTAATATAACTATATTATTTGGATTATGGGAAAATTTTAATTTTTTTTGTAATAAGTTTATTTGTTCATCATTAAAAATCATCTTTCGAAAAATTTCAAAATTTAAATTGTTTTTTAGTTTCGATTTATTTATAATATTTAAAGCTGTTTCAATATCTGAATCCTTATATTTATCAAAAATGAGAATAATTATAGGCTCTATCCAAGAATAATTGTTTGTAATTTTTTGATTAATTATTTCAACTATTTCATCTTCACTTTTTCCATCTATAATTTCGTTTAAAGATCTTACTATTAAATAATCTGACATATATTGCATTTTAAATATCTTACTATTAAATAATCTGACATATATTGCATTTTAAATATGTAATATCTTTTGTTATTATACATATAAAAATCTATCAAATTTTCTTTCAACATTTTTTTAATATATTCATCAGTAAATCCACAAAGAAGATTTTTCATTTCATCATAAGTAATAGCCGTTTTTTCATGTTCAAACATAAATGAACAAATTCTTTTTGTTACTTTCCAATAATCACTATTTTTACTTATAATCTTAATATAATCTTCTAATATAGAAGTTATTTGTACTAAATTACCAATTTTATTATCTAAATATTTTCTTTTCTTTTTTCTTCCTTTTTTATTTTTTGATGTAGTATCAAGAATGGTAAAAAGCATTTTTAAATATAAGGGATTATTTGTTTCTATAATATCTAAGTATTTACCAAATTCAATCCCATATGTTTCTATTAATCGCTCTAAAGAATTCTCATATTCTACACCTTCAAATTTATAATAATTAGTTAATATTTCTTTTAATTTATTTTCTACATCACTCTCTAAATTTCTACTTCTATAACTTACAATAATGTTTATATTTGACTTGTTAGATATTATATTTAAAAATTTTAATATTTCTTGTTGCTCACTATAAGATAATTCATTAAAAGCATCAATAATTAAATAAAATTCACCCTGTAAGTCAATTAATTCTTCCTTAATAGTTTTTGAAATTTTTTTTGTATATTTTCCATATATACATAAATAAGGGATATTCTTATTTTCTAATTGTTCTGATAATTTATATAAATAATAACTTTTTCCAATTCCACCTTCACCATAAATTAACAATCTTTTAGCAAAAGCCAAATTTCTTTTATAATAATTTATATCGTACTCATTTCTATACTTTATTTCTGGAAATTTTTCAACTAATTTATTTATAGCTTTTTCCGCACCATCAATAAATTGTTTTTCGTTTATTATTCTATCATTAAAATTTGAAATCAATCTATTCAATTCTGATAATGATTTATCCTGGCTTAATCCATCTGGTGCATTATAATAAGTATAAATTGTTTTAAATTGTTTTAATAATGTATTCATTAAATATTTATCTTGCCATTCAAAAGATAGATCTGTTTTTATTTCACTTTTCATTATTCTACGACCATATTCATTTATAGAATTTATATCATTCATAATTACCTCCTTTTAACAATATTTTATGTCATCTAATATAAGGGTATCATACCTCATATTTTTTAATAGTTTTTAGTTTATATTTAATTATTATAATGATTTTTATTAAACTTTAGGTACATAAAAAGGTACCTGATTTTTTACAAAAGTATAGGCAAAACTTACTTACTCTATGTTAGATATAAAAGCAGGATAAGTACGGCTGACAATCAACATCGCCAGTGGCGAGTTAGCCCATAAAATAAGGGAATTGTAAGTTTTGAATTGTATGACAAATGATTTTTTGTGTACCAAATGGAATACAATATTTTCATAAAAAATAGCCAAAAACATACCATTGTCACACAAATGGATGACATTTTTTGATTTGTTTCGGTAATTTTTTTTGAAATTTGTACCTGATTTTTAGATATTCCCAATAAAACATGTTCAAGAAAATGTACCTATTTTTCTATTTTAGGACTATAAAATTAGTACCTATATTATTAGAGTTAGTTATTAATCACACTAACTTAATGACCCGTTTTTCCATAATAAAAACGCCTTTTTAAACGCATATTGAGTCATTTTATACTATTATACTACTTGACAAATTAGTTTCAATAGTTGAATAGTATTTTTTCAGTTTATTTGAGTTTATAGTTAGTTCGCATTTAGTATTTCTTTAGTTCTTTTTGAATAAATGTTATAAATTACGTTCCCAACAAGACCTTAATGTGATATAATGATTGCTGTATATAACTTTATGAAAGGAATGGTTATTGTTATGAAAAACGAAGAATATTTTGCTATATATAGTAGAAAATCTAAATTTACTGGTAAAGGAGAAAGTATCGAAAATCAAATTGAACTATGTAAGAATCAATTAATAAATAAGTATGGAAAAAATATTGAAAATAGAATACTAATATATCAAGACGAAGGATTTACAGGTTATAATACCAATAGACCTGAATTCCAAAAAATGATGAAAGATATTAAAGAGAAAAAAATAAAAGTAGTTATAGTATATAGACTTGATCGTATTAGTCGTAATGTATCTGACTTTTGTAACTTAAAAGACGAACTTGCTAAATATGATGTTGATTTTATGTCGGTAACTGAAAACTTTGATACTTCTACTCCAATGGGAATTGCAATGTTGATGATTTCTTCAGTATTTGCTCAACTAGAAAGAGATACTATTGCAGAACGTATTCGTGATAATATGTATGAACTTGCTAAAACTGGTAGATGGCTAGGTGGTACTACTCCTTTAGGATATAAATCCAAAAAAATCGAAAATATAGATATTGATGGCAAAAAAAGGAGTCTATATAGACTAGATTATATAAGTGATGAAGTTAAAAAAATAAGATTAATATGGGATAAGTTTGATGAATTAAAAGGATTAAACAAATTAGAAAGTTATCTTATACAACAGGGGGTAAAAACTAGAAAAGATAATTATTTTACAAGATTTTCTTTAGTAACTATTTTAAGAAACCCTGTATATGCTGTTGCTGATAAAAATATCAAAAAGTTTTTTGAAGATATGGGAGTTACAGTTTATGGAGATGAAAAGGACTTTGATGGAAAGCATGGTTTAATTGCTTATAATAAAAGATTGGAAGTAGCAGGAAAAACAAAGATGTACAAAGACGTATCAGAATGGATTATTGCTGTTGGTAAACATAAAGGAATCATATCAAGTGATAAATTTATAAAATCTTGGACTTTACTTGAAAATAATAAAGACAAAAGATTTAGAACTCCACAACAAAATACATCTATATTATCTGGAATAATAAGATGTAAGCATTGTGGTAGTTATATGCGACCAAGACTTAGAGCAACTTATGCACCAAATGGAGATAGAAACTTTAGTTATTTATGCGAATTAAAAGATAAAAGTAGAAAACAACTTTGTCAATGTAAAAATATAAATGGTATTGAAACAGATAAATTAGTAATTGAAAAGATTAAAGAATTAACATTACCAAATAGTGATTTTATGGTTAAACTTAAAAATATTTCTACTGGTAAAGAAAAAGAAACTACAAAGAAACAAAATGAACTACAAAGTTTAAAAACTACTTTAACAAACAATAAAATGAAAATCGAAAAATTAGTTGATAGATTAGCAGATGTTGATAAAGAAATAATGAACGAGGTTGCAAGTCAAATAAAAGATTTAAAAAATAAAAATATTTCAATAGAAAAAAGAATTGATGAACTTCAAGTCGAGGTTAGTTATGAAATTGACCAAAAACAAGTAGCAAGTTTGGCATTAGATATGATAAATAAATACATGAGTAACTTTGATAAATTAGATATAGTAAGTAAAAGAACATTAATAAAATTATTAGTTAGTTCGGTAGAATCAGATGGAGAGAATTTATATATTAATTTCGTAGGAGATTCGCTTTCATCAAAAAGTCCACAAAGTGACGTTAGCAGAAGTTGCTCATACAATATTTTATGCTCCTCAATATGTTGCGATAGAAAAAGGTTATTTTGAAGATTATGGAATTGATATTGATCTTAACTTAGTACCTGGTGCAGATAAAGTTACTGCTGCTGTGATTTCAGGAGATGCTGATATTGGTTTTTGCGGTAGTGAAGCTACAATATATGTATATAATGGTGGTACTAAAGATTATTTACAAACTTTTGCTCAAGCTACTCAAAAAGATGGAACATTCATCGTTTCTCGTAAAGACATTAAAAATTTCAAACTAGATGATTTGAAAGGAAAAACAGTTGTTGGTGGTCGTGCCGGTCTTCGGTTATAAAACTTATAATAAAAATTCATTAAAAAAATATTCTAATTTTTTATGATGATATTCCCCTTGGTTATAAAATTTATAATGCTGTTATAAAACCTTAAATTTGTAATAAATTTCTACTGTCTTATCTTCACTAATTGTTATTTTATCAATTAAATTAACCAACAAGTTTCTACTTGGATTATCAAAAGATAAATAATTTTTAATTATTTTTAAAGTTTCATCTTTTGCTTTATTGGTATTTTCTTTACTAAGATAACTAAGTTCTTTTTTTATTTCTTCTTTTTTATTTTTTAATATTTCTATTTCTTCTTTATACTTAATAGTTAAACGTTTAAACATTTCTATATCAATATTACCATTTAATTTGTCTTCATATACTTTATCAATATACATAAGATTATTATTAATTTTCTTATCTATAGTTTTGATTTCATTTTGTTTTTTTATTCTTATATCATTTTTCTTTTTTATTTCTTCTACCTTGTTACTAAAAGTAGAACTATCTACATACTTATTACACATTTTTTTTATTTCATCTAATACTTTTTTTTCTAATTTATTATAATTACAGCAATGAGGAGTACATAATCCATATTTAGAATGAGATGTATAAAAAGTGCAATGACAATAATTTCTTTTCTTATCACTACTTTTATTTATACCTATTGCATGACCACATTCTTTGCAATACATAAATCCTGATAACAACTGGGTGTTCTTACTACAAGTTTTATTATTTTTATTTTTCTTTAGTAGTAATTGCACTGTATCAAATGTATTTTTATCAATTATTGCTTCATGGGTATTTTCAACTATTATCCATTCTTCTTTAGGAGTTCTAATTTCTTTTTTTGATTTATAATTTATTTTTTTTCTTCTACCTTGTGTTAAATTTCCTATATAAGTAGGATTGGTAAGCATTTCTTCAATAGTTCTAGGGCACCATAATTCAAATGCAGTAGATTTCATTCCCCTGTTTAATTTTGCATAAACACTTGGTGTAAGAATATGTTCTTTTGTGAAAATATGTGCTATTTGTTTCGGGCTTTTACCCTCTATAACTAAATTAAACATTTTTTCAATAATAGGTCTTATTTCTTCATCCACTATTATTTTATGTTTATCTTTTGGGTCTTTTTTATAACCGTATATTGCTTTCCATCCTAAAAATTGTCCTTGCTCTTTTTTTGATTTTACAACTTTTCTAATTTTCTTTGATGTATCCTTTAAATAATAATCATTAAATACTAGTTTAAATTGTAAAAATTCTAATCCAGGTGTTTCATATAATGTATCTATATCATCATTTATAGCAATATATCTTATACCTCTTTCGGGGAATATTCTTTCTATATATTCCCCCATCGAGATATAATCTCTACCCATACGAGATAAATCTTTCGTAATTATTGTATTGATTTTTCCACTTTCTATATCAGCTAATAGTCTTTTCCAAGAAGGTCTATCAAAATTAGAACCTGTAAAACCATCATCTACATATTCATCTACATAATAAAGTTTTTCACTTGTTTTTTCTAAAAATAAATGAATTAAGTTTCTTTGATTAGCGATACTTTCACTTTCCATATTATCGCCGTCTTCTCTCGATAATCTTATGTAAATTGCTACATTAAATGTTTTACCTTTCATAATCTCTCCTTTCTTGGCAAAACACATTAACAAATATATTATATTAACTTTTATTTAACATTTCAACTTGCAAATAATACTCAATAAAAAATTGTTCTATAATTTGCTGAAGTGTTTTTCCATTTTCATCAAATTTATTAACTATTTTCAATTTTTACCACCTAATAGAATTTATGATTAAATTAAAAATTTATTAATATGGTGAATCATCATAAACAATAAACTTTTTATTTTTTTCTTTAACTTCAACATTTTCAGAAACAACAGAATAACATTGCAAATCTTTTTTTAAGGTTCCATTACTTATTGTTTCTAATGTTATTTCATAAATGTCAAAAATTGAATATATAGACATATAATCTAAATCAAGTCCAATTTCATCTATCCCGTACATTATTATCTTTTCATAAGGTTGTTTCATCATTTTTATTTCTTCTAAACAACCAATAATTGAAAACAAATTTTTCCTTACATTCCAATTTTGCATATCTCTAAATATGTTTTCTACTTTATAGTTTTTGCTTTTACAATATTTTTTTAATTGTTCCTCCTTTTTTATACTGTAATCTAATCTTCTGTCATCATATAATGAAATGATACCAACTCTTTCTCTATTTTTCATGTTTTCTCCTTTCTAAAAGCAAAAATCATATCCTAGGAAAAAATATTTATAATTTTCGCTTTCATATTGAATATAACAATTATTTGTGATATATTATACATCAATATAGAAATTATTTTTGTATTTACATTTTCCATATAAAAAAGGATTGATAATGATGAATAGTTTTTTTGTATTTTATGAAAATTTATTAACAAACGAAATTAGAATTAGAATAGGCAATGACTTTTATAAATTAGGTTTTGAAAATACTTTTATGTTTTTAAATGAAAGTCAAAAATTTTTTTTAGAAAATGAATTATTTAATGAAGCAAAAAAATATAATTCTGGTTATGTTGATAGTATAGTTTGGTATTCTTTCTTAGCAACTGCAAAAATAGAGTTACCATTAATGAAAGAAAAATACGAAAATATTAATTTTGATAATCTAAATTATGTTGATATGTCTATACAAAAAAGTGGAAGAAATATAAATAATCTATTAACAAAAAATGACTTTATGGAAAAACAAGATAAAAACAAAAAAAGACCATTATTTGAGTCTTATCATATTGATTTATTAAAAGAAAATATGAATACTAATAAATTTTGCTTAATATCACAAAAAACTATATTTTATAACAATAGTATAGAATTTTTAGTTGGTGTGTTACATTGTATTTTTTCTACAAATAAAAGATATTATTTAAAAAAATGTGATAGATGTGAAAAATATTATATTACTAACAAATTAGATAATAAATATTGTAACAGAATATATACTTTTAATAACAAAAATTTATCTTGTAGCGAAATATCAAAAATATTAAAAAAAACATATAAATATACTCAATTAACAAAAAAGCATAGAAACCTATTGCAAAGTTTAAATAAAAACAAACATATATCATTTGAATATATTGAACAATATAAAACAGCACATAAAAGAATTATTAAAGAATATGTTAAAACAGCAAAAATTAATATAGTAGAAGATTTCTTAAATACTTATATTGAAAAACATCCATTTAATAAATAAATTACATTTTATTTATTAAACTCTTTAACCATGTTATAAAAAGTATTAGGTTTAAGTCCTAACATTTTTATTGCATCTTTGGTTTTAATCTCTTTATTTTTCCACATATTAACCACAATATCAAAATTTTGTGGTTTTTCTATTTTAGGTCTTCCAAATTTTACACCTTTCGCTTTTGCCACATCTATACCTTTTCTTTGATTACGATTAATACTTTCTCTTTGCTTATGAGCATTAAAACTTAAAACTTGTAATACTAAATCGCATACAAAAGTACCTAATAAATCTTTATGTAATGTTGTATCTAATAAAGGCATATCAATTACTTTAATATCGGCTTTAATTCTTTTTGTAATATCTCGCCATTCTTCTAAAATCATATTATAATTTCTACCTAATCTATCAATACTATCAATAACTAATAAATCTCCCTCTCTTAATATTGTTTTTAAAATATTATATTGTTCTCTATCAAAATCTTTCCCTGATTTCTTATCTACGAAAATATCTCTATCTTCAATTTTTAATTTTTTAAATTCGGCTATTTGCCTATCTTCATTTTGTTCCTTACTACTAACTCTGCAATAACCAAATACTTTATTTTTCATTTTAATAACCTACCTTGCTAAAAAATTGCTTATTTCTCTAATAATTCTATCTATAATAACATCTTCAAATGTTCCTACTAATTCTACTATGATATTATTATCTTTTAATTCACCAAGGAAATTAGAACATGCTATTAAAAATGGAAATTCTTTTTTTTTTTTTTTTTTTTTTTTTTTTTTTTTTTT
>CANQVR010000013.1 GCA_947627375.1 uncultured Bacilli bacterium
TTAATACTCAAATAAGAACTTAAGTCTAATAAACTAACATTTTTAAAATAAAGCGAACTTTATTCTAAAAATTGGCGAAAAATTGCATTTTTTTCATCTATAACATCCTATTCAAAATAAATTAACTTATTATTATCATCTTTACTTCTTCTTTCGTTTTCCCTTAAACTTACTAAATTTAATAGAGGCCGGCATAACACTCGCATCACCATACTTTTCATTTATGATATCTAATGTTTTTTGGATATTGCCATCACTATCATCTTCTTGCTCTTGATTAAATAAATCAACTTGATTATTCCTCTCACTAGACAAGTTGCCTAATCTAATACCAATAAGCCTAATAGGATCTTTTTTCCAACTACTATCAAGAAGCTCTAAAACATTACTATAAATTTCTTCATTTTTATCTATCACATTATATAAACTCTTTTGATGCGAATAACTTTTAAATAGATTATTCTTATATATTATCGCAATACTACCTGCATACTGTTTTTGATTTCTTAATTGTCTTCCTACTTCCTGAGACTGTCTAAGTAAAATTTCTTTTAAATCATCTTTATCTAAAACATCATAAGGTAAAGTTTCACTAACACTAATACTATCATTTTTTTCACTACGTATTTCAATCTCAGAGAAATCTATTCCCATTGCACTATTATGAAGAAAAGAAGCTTGTTTTTTAAAATGTCTTTTTAATAAAACCATATCAGCACGTGCTAAATCTCCTATCGTTTTAATATTTATCTTATTAAGTGTTTTAGCAGTACTTTTTCCAACCATAAATAAATCTTCAACTGGAAGGGGCCAAAGTTTTTCTTCTATTTCTTCAGGAAACAAAGTATGAACTCTATCCGGTTTTAAGAAATCGCTTGCCATCTTTGCACAAAGTTTATTACAACCAACTCCAACATTAACAGTAAAGCCATAAAGATTCTTTATATCATTTTTGATTTTTCTAGCCAGTGCCAAATAATCTTTATATAAATATTTAGTCCCTGTCATATCTAAAAAACATTCATCTACTGAAAATCTTTCTATTGAAGGAGTATATTGTTTTAAATAATTATAAAATAAATCAGATTTTTCTTTATAACAATCAAAGTTAGGTGGAAAACATTTAAGAGTTGGACATTTTCGTCTTGCCGAATATAAAGTTTCCGCAGTAACAATTCCATATTTTTTGGCAACAGGACTTTTCGCAAGTACTATCCCACTACGCTTTTTTTCATCTCCTCCGATGACTGCTGGAATAGTTCTAATATCAGTTTTATATCCATGATGCAAAAGATCAATAGCAGTCCAAGACAAAAAAGCATTATTAACATCAACATGAAATATAATTCTTTCTCTTTCCATTTGAACCACCTCTTAAATTATATTATAGAACATAGTTTCTATATAAGCAAGAAAAAAATATGACTAAATTAATAGCCATATATATTTTTATCTTCTCTTACCTTCAGTGTTTATAGAAACATTAACATTTTCATCATAATTATAAGCTTTCTTAAACACATAATCTACAAACTCAAGTTGGATTGCTGATTTGGTACTAGTTTTTATCGCATTATCAACATTTCCAAGTGGGAAAAGTTGTCTAGAATCTATTACTGTATGTGGAACTACTAAACCATTATCTAAAGTTTTATATTCATGAATTGTAGAAATAGGCGGTTTCCCTTGTTTTTCTCTTTCAATATTAAGCTTCTCTTCTACTTCACGTGCTTTATCAACACCCATAGAACTAGGATTAAAAAATTGAACAGTTGAAGCATCAGATCCCAAAACAGCATTTACACGTGTACTTCCTTGAATTGCAAAAGATCCAAAATTACTTATATAATCAACACAAGTATTAGCAAGACCTTCTTTTGTAAGGACATAAGTATTACCTGCAAGTCCTCTATTATTTTTAATACCTGCAGTTTGAAAATCTTTAACCATTTCATTAGAAAACATTTCTTTATTATGAATATTTCTTCCTAATTTATTCATATCATCAGCAGTCATAGAAATACCCGCAGCACCACTAATACCACCTAAAGCATTAGTATTACCATCATTTACAAGTCCTGATTCTAAATTATTAGAGCCAGTAAAACGATCTCTTTTTTCTTGTGGTATTTGACCAACATAAGTATCTTTCAAATCAAGTTTTTGAAGTACAAATTTATCTATAATTTGTTCATATGAAATACCAGTAACTTCTTCCATTACTTCTTTCATAATCATCATACCTATATCATTATAATTATATTCTCCAGTTTTCGTAACTTCTACATTATATAAACATTGTCTTGCTTTTTCGACACTCTCCTGATCAGATATACGTCCTGGTGTTTTAAAAGATGTAGTAAAAGTGGTAATATCTCTTACTGTAAGATCTCCTAGATTAATAAATTTAGGATCTAAATCTCTAATCTTATCATCAAAAGAAAATGCTTGTTCACTAATTAATGTATAAACAGCAATTTGTGTAAACAATTTAGACATAGAAGCAATATCAAAGATAGTATCAGCAGTAACTTTATCTCCTTTAGAGTTTATATCTCCTCCAAACATTTTAACATTAATATCCCCTGCACTTATTCCAATAGTTGCCCCAGGCGTACAAGTCTCATCTAAAATCTTATTAACTAAATCAATATCCTCTTGAACGATCATTTCAGAAATTTCTTCAGGTGTTTTATCATGATTTTTTTTGATCAAATCAACTACTGGTTCAAGTAAATTTTCTAGTTCTTCTCTTGTTGCGTAAGTTCCTTTCTTCATATACTCATCAATAAATTCACGACATAATTCATTTTTCATAAAAAATCCTCCCTTATATAATTTCAATTATATCCTCAATTTTTCTTTTATGATATTTATAAGCTTCTTCCATAAAAGTATCTATAATTAACTTTGAATTAATATCAGTATTATAAAGTTTTTCAGGATGCCATTGTACTCCTATATTAAAAGTACAAAGTGGATTCTCTAAAGCTTCTATTATTCCATCTTCACTCCAAGCTATACTTTTATAAATATGATTTTCTAAAGCTTTATGTTTATGTAAACTATTAACCATAATTTTTTCTTTACCTAAAATTTTATATAATTTAGAATTTTTATCAATAGTAATATAATGACATAATTCTCCACTACTTACTTTATGTTCTACATTTGATTCGATATTACCCAGTTCTACTTCTTCCTTATAACAACTCATCATTTGCATACTAAGGCAAACTCCTAAAGTAGGTATATCTTTTTTTATCGCATATTCTAAAATATATCTATCATATGGTGTAAATTTGTCTCCACCAGCTTTTTGAATACAACGTCTTACACTTTCAAATACATATAATATTGAACAATCATCTTCTAAACTATATCTTAATGGTACTCCTATAGTCATATATTATCAACCTCTTTGCAAAATATATTTTTATAAATAATAACTATCAATTATATTCATATCATCATCAAATTCATAGACAAATGGTTTCCCTGTTGGAATTTCCAAACCAGCAATATCATCATCACTAATATTATCAATATGTTTTCTAATCGAACGTAAAGAATTACCATGAGCAACCACTAAAACATTTTCCCCTTTTTTCAAACTTTTTTTGATTACTTCTTCATAATAAGGAACAGTTCTTTTACATGTATCTTCTAAAGATTCAGATAAAGGTAATTCTTCCGTAGATAAATCTTTATATTTTAAATCATTTCCAGGATATCTTTCATCATCTTTTGTCAATTTAGGAGGACAAACATCATAACTTCTTCTCCAAAGTTTTACTTGCTCATCTCCATACTTTTCTGCAGTTTCACTTTTATTAAGACCTTGCAATGCTCCATAATGTCTTTCATTAAGTCTCCAATTTTTAATAATAGGAACATTCAACTTTAAAATACTTTCAATAATCTCTAAAGTATGAACAGCACGTACTAATACTGAAGTATAATAAATATCAAAATGTATATTAGCTTCTTTTAATTTATTACCAGCATCATGTGCTTCCTTTACTCCATTTTCTGAAAGATCAACATCAGTCCAACCAGTAAATTTATTTTCTAAATTCCAAACACTTTCTCCATGCCTTACAAGTACAAGTTTCATTTTTCACACTCCTTATAATATTAACATTGTCAAAATTCTAATAAACCATATCATTTAAACAAAATATTGCGTATATTGGTAAATACCTGACTTCTTTTTTAGTTGAAAAGTTATTTTCCGTAATTCTATAAGCTTGTTGTGTTGTGAACTTTTTCATGAAAACTGATAGAGACTTTGCCTTAGAATTAGCACGTGTTGCAAGCTCTATTGGGATAATTTGTCCCATTCTATTTTGAATTACAAAATTAACTTCAGCTTTTCCTTGAGATTGATAGTAATAAAGAGAATACCCTGCTTCTACTAAAGTTTTAGCAATATGATTTTCATATAGTGCTTCCTTTAATTTTTCATTAGTAAACAATGTTTTAGCATTCATATGTAACATTGAAAAAAGCAAACCATCATCTAACATATAAAGTTTAAAACTATCTATCTCACGACAACTACTAAGAGGAGATTTAACAGTTTTAACTTTAAAACTACGATTAACTATTTGATTATTTACTAAATATTGAATAGATTTCTCATATTCTTTAGCGCGTCTTCCATGTCCTAAAACTCCATATTGGAATTTTTTATTATCTTTTGCAAGTTGTCTAGGAATAGAATCTATTACTTCTATCCCACGAGAAATATCTATTAAAGTCTTATTAAGCGCTACTTCTTTTTTATAACAATCAATTGTTTTTTGTTTTATCGCATCAATATGATTTTCGTCCATACCAACAAGAGAAGCTTGAACAACTTCAGGAAGACCTCCTGTTTGTAAATAATCGTAGAAAAGATCCATCGCTATCTTATGAAAAGGACAAGTTTTATGCTTTGTAAAAGATTCTCTAATTAAAAGTGCTAGATTTTTTTCATCACGTGCCCATAAATATTCTTCAAAATCCATTTCACTCATACCTTTAAATTGTAATTCTTCACCTTTAAATTTAGTTAAATTTTCACGACGAGAAGTAATCATAATAATATGGTAATTACTTTTATCACTTCCAAAAAGTTTAATACCTCTTACTATTTCTATATCATTAACATTATCAAATACAATTAAGGTATCATCTTTTAAAATAGTTTCTCCACTAATCAAAGATAAATTTAAAGCAATCTTATCAATAGCTTTTTCTTTTTTAAAAAGTTTTATTAATTCATAATTATCTTGCGTATTAAAATAGATAACATTTTTGTATTTCTTTTTTCCAAAATCAAGTACAGTAAAAGTCTTACCCACTTGTTTAGGACCATAAATTAATAATGGTTTTCTAATAATATCTTTTTGCCATTTGTGAAGAAATGACAATATTTTTCGTTCCATAAATTGTATCCTCCTCACTATTTTCATAAATTAAGTATATAACATCTACATTTTTTAGTCAAGAAAAAAAGGCTAAAAAGCCTCTATTCTAAAACACTAGGTTTATGAAATTCTAATCTAAGTTTATCAGCAACTGTCACAATAAATTCTGAATTAGTTGGTTTTGCTTTATCAATATCAACACTATGTCCAAATATTTCCTCCATAAGTTGCCAATTACCTCTATTCCAACTAACTTCAATTGCATGACGAATTGCTCTTTCGACACGAGATACGGTCGTATTATATTTATGAGCAACATCAGGATATAATTCTTTAGTAATACCTCCTATAACCTCAGGTCTTTCATAAAGCATTACAATCCCTTCTCTAATATATTGATATCCTTTAATATGCGATGGTACTCCAAGTTCATGTAAAATTTTAGTAATCGATATTTGTAGATTATTATGATATAAGTCAACTGACTTACTACCATATTTTAATCCTTCTACAACTTCTTCGATTCTTTTTTCTAAATCTCCTAATTCAAAAGGTTTTAAAACAAAGTAATCAACACCCATTTCAGAAACCCTTCTAATCATATCTTGAGTATTATAAGAAGTTAAAATTATTACCTTTTTATCGATATGTTTTTTTCTCATATACTCTAAAACACTAATCCCATCTTTATTAGGCATTATGAGATCCAATAAAATTAAATCATACTCATCTTTATTTTTAGAGATGAGCCTCATTGCTTCCGTTCCATCATGAGCCTCCAAAGCAATATTAATATCAGCGTGATCTTTGAAATACTCCTTGACAACATTTACAAGTTCAATATTGTCGTCAACAATCATAACTTTTGTCTTTTTCATTATCTCTCCTTCCCTATACTTCCAAATACTACCACGCAATTATAATTATAACTTAAATCCGACAAAATTAATAGAGCAAATTTTAGAAAGTTTTGTCGAAAAAAACTAGTATCACTACTAGTTACTTATTTTATCGATCAATTTTTGGACTTTTTGAGGATAAAGACTCGCTTTGCCCAGTAAAAATCCATCTAATAAAGGAAATAAAACTTTTTCTACATTACTATCATCCACACTACCACCATAAAGTACTTTAACTGGATAAATTTCTTTAATAGAGGAAACAACCTCTTCGATATCTTTTTTACTTGGAATTTTTCCACTTCCTATTGCCCATATAGGCTCATAAGCAATTATTAATTTATCTTTATCTATATCAATACCACGTAAATCTTTTTTTATTTGTTTTAAAATAAACTCAATATAATTATTCTCTCTTTGTTCTAAGTTTTCTCCGACACATAAAACTACTTTCAAATCTTCTTGATAAAGTCTTTTTATTTTGTCATTAATACGATGATCATTATCACCTTGTTCACTTCGTCTTTCAGAATGTCCCACCAACACATATTCCACACCTAAAGATTTAAGTTGTGTTGCGGCAATTTCTCCCGTATGACTTCCTTCTTCATACAAGCTAACATCCTGACTACCTAAATCGATGCCTTTATCTTTATAAAAAGGTAAATATACATCACTTGGAAAAACTACTAATTTATGATTTTTTCTATCGATAGAGAATAACTCTTTTTGATAAGAAAGATACTCTTCTTTTGTTAAATTACTTTTATTATTGAGCATTATTATCATCATCATTCCCCCTGATTTTATTTACAATATTCCTTAATCTATGTTTATTTTTCTTATTTTCATTAATCGCACGTTCATAAACATCTAAAACTCTTTCTGCATAATATTTAGAACTACAAAGTTCTGCTTTAATTCGTGCTTGTTTATCCATTTTAATTTTGACTGAATGATTTTTATATAAATACTCGATTTGTTCTTCACATTCTTTTTTAGTTTTAAAAATCTTACCATTAAGTGAATCAGTAATAACTGAGGTGAAAGCTTCATCTTCAATACAAATAGGTGTAATACTAGATGCCATTGCTTCGATTACTGTAAGTCCTTGTGTTTCAGTAGTTGATGCCGTCAAAAATAAATCAGATAAATGATAATAATAGGGAACTTCTTCCCAAGGTACTTTGCCTGTAAATATTACGTTATCAGCAATTTTTTTAGCTTTAGCAATCCCTTTAAACTTATCTAAATCAGGGCCATCTCCTACTACGACAAATTTATAAGCTTTATTTTTATGTACTAGATTTTCAACTACATCAAGTAAAAATTCAACATTCTTTTCTAAAGCAAGTCTTCCTACAAATAATAAAACATAGTCTTTACGTGTAATTCCCAATTGTTTTTTTAATCTCACTACTTTTTTCAAATCTACATTTTCTTTATAAAATCTTTCTACTTCAATACCTGTAGGTATAATATTTATATTTTTTTCAAAATTATACTTTTCTTTAAACAATTTATATATTTTATCAGTTGGTACAATTAAATCTGTAGCAGTTTTATCACAGTAAAACTTAGTAAGATATTCAACTATTTTCTTACTAGATTTTTCAAAATAACCATGTGTTATATAATGCGTATAATCTTCATAAAGAGTATGATATGTATGCACTAGAGGAATTCCAAATTGTTTAGCAAAAAGCCTTGCTAAAATACCTATTCCAAATTCTGTATGAGAATGAATTATATCTAAATTCCAATTCTTCATTGTATTAATCATCGAAATAGGATAAATCCTACTCAAACGATAATCATATATTCCAATAGGAATACCAGGAACTTTAATAACATGACCATCTTCTAGTAATTCATACTTTAAAGCATTACTACTAACTGTAACTAAAAAGACTTCATGCCCCTTTTTTTCTAAAGCTTTTTTTAACATAGCTACACTAGTTGATACTCCATTTATATAAGGAGGATACGAATCAGTAAAAAGACCTATTCTCAATTATCATCAACTCCTTTATCAAAATTAAGTAATATAGCACCTACTACAACTCCGACATAATAAGTAATAATTCGCCATACAAGTAATACCGCTACAATCATCCCTCCACTAATAAAATTATTGAAAAAATGTAAGAAACCATATTCGATACCACCACTCGCACCAGGTATAGGTACAAAAGATCCTATAAGTAACACATAAGCAGAAGTAACTATAGAATTTATAAAATTAAGACTTGTAAAATCATGAAAACTATAAAGAACAAAAAGTGGAATTATATAAAGACAAGTCAAACTAATTAAATTTAAAGACACTCCTAAAACAAACATATGAACTTTTTTAGAAATACTTTTAGTATTATTATGAAATTCTTGTAATCTATTCATCCATTTGTTTTTAGTCTCTTCTTTATTCTTAATAATATTACTTTTGTCTAGTAAAAATACTATACATTTCATACATCTTTTTGTAAATTTTTCAGAACACGCAATTAAAAATAATATTATACAGACAATTGTATTTATTAAAAATCCTAAAATAACTAATTTTTTAAGTAAAGAGTCTGCTGGAAAAATATTAAAGAAATAATTATAAAGTACAGCAAAAGCTCCATAAATAACTAAAGCTATTTGATAATAAAGAAAGTTTTGTAAAATTATATTAGTCGCTCTAGCAGTTCTAATTTTATGTTTTGTAAGCATATATATTTCCATAGGTTGTCCACCTGTAGAAAATGGAGTAATTCCATTAAAAAATTGTGTAATCATATTATGTTTAATAGATTCCCATAAGGAAAATTTCTTCTTATTTGCAACAGTAATATATATCATGTACGCTCTAATAGCTATATATAGAAAATAAAAAATTACTGCAATAAATATATATTTTAAATCCACTTTTAATAAAATATTTGAAATATCATTAAAATCATCTTTTAAAACAAAATATAATACTAATATAGTAATTATAATTAAAACGAAAGTATTTCTTTTTAGATTTTTTATCTTTTCCATTATATTACCCTACTATTAACATCTTGATAGGAATTTTCATGTACAAATAAAACTTTTTTATCTTCTTGATCAAGAGGAAAAGCTGAATATTCAAAGTCTTCTTCTAAAATCTTTTTTGTTTTTTTATCATCAGGATTAATAATGACTAATACTTCTTCTGCTCCTAAGTCTCTAGCAAAAGATACTGCTTGATTAATAAAAGGTCTTTTTCTTTTGGCTTGATCCATCGTTGGAAAATTCAAAACACAATTTTTTAAATCAGTCATTAAATCAAGTGTACAATAATCATCTACTTTAAAATGTAATAGTGTATATAATACTCTATATACTTCAGTAGAATTAGAAAATTCCTTCTTTGTCTTTTCTCTATCTATATCTAAAGTACTAAATTTATCTAATTCACTTTCGTTTGTTGGATTTAAAACATATACTTTTTTCATTACTAAATACCTCTATTTCTCATTAATTGCTTCTATTCCAGGTAAAGTTTTACCTTCTAAATATTCAAGTGTTGCTCCTCCTCCAGTCGATGCATGAAAAACTTTATCCTTAAGTCCAATTTCAGATGCGGCTGCGACAATATCTCCACCACCCAAAATTGTCTTTATATTATTATCAATTAAATATCTCAAAACTTGTTCTGTACCAATTTTAAAATTAGAAAACTCATAAACTCCAAGAGGTCCGTTCCATAAAACTGTTTTAGCGTCTTTTAAATAATTTTCAAAAAGATTAACAGTAGCATCCCCAATATCAAGTCCCATTTCATTGTATTCAATTTCATTAATATCTTTATTCTTTCCTTCTGTATCTAAAAATTCCAAAGCTACTTTAAAATCTATTGGTAAAATAATTTTATCGGAATATTTCTTTAAAATTTCAGTACAAAAATCTAGATTATTTTTATCGATAATTGAGGAACCAGTCTCATATCCTTCTGCTTGTAAAAAAGTAAAAGCCATTCCTCCACCAATTAATATTTTATCAGCCTTTTTGACTAAATTCTTTATAACACCAATCTTATCACTAACTTTAGATCCGCCTAATATTACAATAAATGGTTTAGAAGGCTTTTTAACCGAAGATAAAGCATTAAGTTCTTTTTCAATTAAAAATCCACAAGCTGAAGGTAAATGTTTCGCAATGCCAACATTAGAAGCATGAGCACGATGAGCAGTTCCAAAAGCATCATTTATAAATACATCACCCAAACTAGCCCAATACTTACCAAGTTCAGCATCATTACCACTTTCTTTTTTACCATCTAAATCTTCATATCTAGTATTTTGTACTAGTAAAACTTCTCCACTTTTTAAGGAATCAATTGCTTTTTCTAATTTTTCACCACGAGTAACCGGTATAAATACAACTTCTTTTTTTAATAATTTAGAAAGTCTTACCGCAACAGGTTTCAAATCGTTTTTAGCAAGATCACTTTCCTCTTTTATTCTCCCCAAATGTGAAAATAAAATAACCTTTGCTTTTTGCGACAATGCATATTCAATAGTTTTTAAACTTCTAACAATTCTATTATCATCAACTATTTTCCCGTCTTTAATAGGTACATTAAAATCACATCTAATAAGTACCTTTTTGTTTTTTAAATCCATATCCTCAATTGTCTTCATCACTCAATTCCTCTTTTCTAATTTATATTGTATCATCATTAAAAAGAAAAAAAAAGCCGAAATTAATCGGCTTCGAGAAAAAAGTCTAAAGACTTACATTAGGAGAATATTTTTCACCTCCTTTCTGCCAATAATATACAACATTATTTTTTCTTTGTAAAACAGGCAATTTTTAAAATTGAGCGGTAAAAACACACCAAAAAATAACAAATTCGCCTAAGGGGAATTTGTTATTTTGAGCACTTTTTTTGACTGAAAAAATTTTTTTGCAAGTTTTTAAATTTTTTTTATATTTCCATCAAATATTTAGCAGTTCTAACCATTTGGGCAGTATAACTCATCTCATTATCATACCATGCAACAACTTTTACAAGTTGACGAGAATCAACTTCCAACACACTAGTAGACAAAGCATCGACTATTCCACCATGGTGTGAACCAATAACATCACTTGAGACAATAGGATCTTCAGTATAACCTAAAGTTTCATTACTAGAATCTTTAAGTACCCTATTAATTTCTTCTACTGTCGTGTTTTCTTTTAATTCAAGTACTAAATCAACTACTGAGCCAGTTGGTACTGGTACTCTCATAGCTGTACCTTCAAGTTTTCCATCAAGTTCAGGTAATACTTTACCAATAGCACTAGCAGCTCCTGTTGATGCTGGAATTATATTTGCAGCTGCTGCTCTACCACGACGAGCTTTAATACCTTTCTTATGAGCAATATCAAGAGTTGCTTGATCATTAGTATAAGCATGAACTGTAGTCATATATCCTTTAACAATTCCAAAATTCTTATTAATAACATCAACTACTGGTGCGAGACAATTAGTAGTACAACTAGCAGCACTAATAACTTTCTCCTCTCCTGTTAAAGTTTCATGATTAACATTATAAACTATAGTTTTAACATCACCTTTAGCAGGTGCAGAAATAATAACCTTAGAAGCTCCAGCTTCAATATGAGCACTTGCTTTTTCTAAACTAGTGAAAAGCCCTGTACACTCAAAGACTATATCAATTCCAAGATCTCCCCAAGGAAGATTATGAGGATCAGTTTCAGCATAAACTTTTACATGACGTGATCCAACGATAATATCATCATTTTCAAAACTAATTTCATCAACACGATAATTCCTATGATTAGTATCATATTTTAAAAGATACGCAAGTTGTTCAGCATCAGTTAAATCATTAATTGCGACAACTTCAAAATTATCATCTTCTTCTAATAATCTAAATACTAATCTACCAATTCTTCCAAATCCATTAATTGCAACTTTAATCATTTATCATCCCTCCTAAAATAATTCTATCACTCATTATTATGTTTGTAAATTCTCTTTTTATAAAGATAATGTCAAAAAAAGAAAAATATATACATCTCGAATGATGTATATATTATCTTTTAATCATGAAAACAACTACCACCAATAAATTCACGTAAAATAGAATCATCAGGAATATTATCCGCCGGGATTGGTAGAAAATTTCTTAAGAAATTAAGTAATCTCTTAGCTTCTTCATAATATTCAGATTCACTATCCACTGAATACAATAGAGGTTCAACATAAGTTTTTAAAACTCCTATTTCATAAATTAAAGCTGTATTAACTGTAACATCAGGATTATATTGAAATGGAAAAATATGCTTTTCTTCACCTTCTCTAACACTAGGCCATAACTTTAAAGTATTTTCAACATTATAACCACGAGTCCTATTATCTCTCACAATTCTTCTAAGAAGTCTATGATCAGTAGTTGATATTTTATTATGATTATCTATATTAAGTTCAGTCAAAGCTGATAAATATATTTTAAATTTATTTTCTTTTGGAATATTACTTAAAACTCTATCATTCAAAGCATGAATACCTTCTATAATAATAATATTATCTTCATTAAGTTTTATAGTATCATTAAATTCTTTCTTACCATAAATAAAATTATAAGTAGGAACAGTTACACTTTTTCCTTCAAGTAATTCTAATACTTGTTTATCAAATAATTCTAAATCTACTGCTTCTAAACATTCAAAATCAGGTTCTCCATTTTCTTTTATAGGAGTTTCTCCTCTTTCAACAAAGTAATCATCCATCGATAAAGTAATAGGTTGTATCCCTACACTCTTAAAAAATAAACAAAGTTTTCTACTAGTAGTAGTCTTTCCACTAGAAGATGGTCCTGCAATTAAAATTATTTTAATCCTCTCTTGATTTTCATGAATTTTTCTCACTAATTCTAATAACTTATTATTTTGAAGTATTTCACTGATTCTAATTAAATCATTTATTCCCCCATTAGAAACTATTTCATTTAAATCAGCACAATTACCTATTTTCATCAGTTGATTCCACTCTTGACTTTCTTTAAAGATAGAAAAAATATCTGCACTATGTTTATATTCTTTAATTTTATCCGGAATATAAACAGTAGGAAATCTAAGAACAAAACCAGTTTTATTTAAGTAAGTAAATGCAAAATCAGTTAAAACACCAGTCGAAGTAGGCATATAGTAATAGAAATAATCATATAAATCTCCAAGTCTATATAAAGTAACAGTTGTACTAGTAACATATCTCATGACTTTAACTTTAACTAAATCATTCATTTGCGTAAAATAGGCAATAGCTTCATTTCGATCGACTTCTATTTTCGTGATACTCATATTTTTCTTGACTATCTTTCGCATTTTTTCTTCAATATTTCTAAGTTTTTCTTCATCCAAATTAAAATTAGTCTCTATATAAATACCCTTATCTATAGAATGTAAAACATAAATTTCTGCTCTTTTACCAAAAAGATCTTTTACAGCATATGAAATTAAAAATAAAAGTCCATTAATATAAGCTTTATTTCCAGCTGCAGTAGACCAATCTAAAAATTCTATATTTTTATTTTTTACTACATTATAGTTAAGTTCTTTTATTTTATTATTAACTCTAGCAAGTATTGCAGGATATGAAACATCAGAAGAAAACTCTTTTGCTATTTCATCTAAAGTAGTTCCTTTTGGAATTTCTTCTTCGATACCTTCAATCATAACTTTAACAGTATCAAACATATCATCACCCTCTTTATTATATTTCATTATAGCATATTTTGGCGTTTTTTTATATGTATATTTTATGTTTTTTTTAACTAATATATTACTAGGTGATGAAAATGGGTTTAGTTCCAGTAGTAATAGATAAAGAATTAAGCGGTGAAAGAAGTTATGATATTTTCTCGAGGCTTTTAAAAGATCGAATAATCTTATTGAGTGGCGAGATAAATGATGAATTAGCAAACTCTATAATTGCTGAACTTTTATATTTAGATTCAATAAGTCATGAAGATATTCATCTTTATATTAATTCTCCAGGAGGAGAGGTTACATCTGGATTTGCTATATACGACACTATGAATTTTATCAAAAGTGATGTCTCAACTACAGTCGTCGGAATGGCAGCATCAATGGCAGCATTTTTACTTTCAAGTGGCAAAGAAGGCAAAAGATATGCTTTAGAGAATGCAGAAATTATGATCCATCAACCACTCGGTGGTGCTCAAGGTCAAGCTACGGAAATTAAAATTGCTGCTGAAAGAATTATAAAGTTAAAAGAAAAATTAAATAAAATACTAGCAAAAAATACTAAAAAAACACTAAAGAAAATAGAACAAGATACCGAAAGAGATAACTTTATGGATTCTAATGAAGCCTTAAAATATGGATTAATAGATAAAATATTAAAAAATAAAAAATAGCATGTGCTATTTTTTTAGTAATTCTAATTTTTTTCAAACTTTTCTGCTAAATCTTTAATTTTTCTAAATCTATGATTTAAACCTGATTTAGTAATCTTATTACCTGTTTCTAAAGATATAATTTCACTAAGTTCTTTCAAAGATGCTTCAGGATATTTTTCCCTATAAACTAAAGCTTCTTTTGTTTTATCATCTAATAAAGATACTCCCATATTATCTTTAATAATTTCTATATGATTTAATTGTTGTGTTGCTGCTTCAATCGTCTTATCTACATTTGCCTGTTCACAATTATTAAGTCTATTAGTTCTATTTTTTTGATCGTGATAAATCCTGACATCTTCAAAATACATAACAGCTTTATTAACACCTAAAATTTTCAAAAAATCACTAATCTTTTCTGCCTCTTTTAAATAAATCATATAACCTTTACCACGATTTAAAATCTTAGCATTCAAATCAAAAATATTTAAAAGTTTCTGCACGAAAACAGCTTCTTTCGCATCATCTACTAACATTTCCATATGATATCTAGAAGTCTTTGGATTATTAACACTACCACTAGCTAGAAATACTCCTCGTAAATATCCTCTTATCTCTGCATTGCCATCCACAATATAAGAACTTGGAGTATCTAATTTAATATTATTTCCATACCCTAAACTCATAAGTATCTTATAATCTTTATCTAAAAAATTCATCAGATAAAGTTTCTTTTTAGAAAAATTATTATTATCAGTAACACTAATATCTAATTTAATATCATATTTTTTCTGAAAAAAACTTCTTATAAACTCTTTAGTATTATTATTTTCAGTAGTCATAAAAAATTTATTTTTATCTAAGTATCCATTATTACGAATATATCCAGAAATTAACGCGATAACCTCAGTAGTTGGATAATCACAATCAGTAATTTCATTTTTTATTTTAGTAGTATACGACATTTTAATCCCTCATTAAATAAGAAAATATACATGAACTTAGTTTTAATGAATTATGACGAATAACTCCATCTATAACAGTTAACATATCTGCCTCAATTAACTCTACATTCATATTTTCTAAATTATCATGATCAATAATTACTTGATCTTTTTGTTCTTCAGTTTCATATACTTTAACAATATCCTCATCTAACTTTGTATTACTAGCAATCACTACATCTATTTTACGTTGATCTAAATAACTATTAATAAGTTTTATATGATCACTAACCGTAAATTTATCAGTCTCACCTGGTTGAGTCATAGCGTTACATAAATACATAATAGGAGCTTTGCTTTTATTTAAAACTTCTTTTATTTCACGACAAATAATATTAGGTAATAAACTAGTATAAAGACTACCCATACTAAAAATAATTAAATCTGCATCTCTTATAGAATTAAGAACTTCTTCTAATACTTTTGGTTCTTTCTTATAATAAATTTTTTTAAATTTTTTTCGTGAAGCAGTAATTTGTTCTTCTCCTTCGATTATTTCATCTGCAGTAGTAAGACCCATTAATGTTAAATCTGCATCTTCTGAAATAGGTAAAACAGTATGATTTACATCTAGAAGTTTACTAAGAGACGCGATCGAATCTTTTAAACTTCCTGTAATATCAAGAAGAGATGTTAAGATTAAATTACCAACTGCATGTCCATCTAAATCACTGGTTGTAGAAAAACGATATTCTAACATTTCTTTAATTGTCGAATCAATAGGAGAAAGATTAGTAATTACTTTTCTAATATCTCCTACTGCAGGCATATTAAATTCACGTCTTAGTTTTCCAGTACTTCTCCCATTATCTGAAACAGTTATAACTGCAGTAATATCGACAGGAAAATCTTTAAGACCAGTTAATAAAAAAGACATTCCTGTTCCTCCACCTAAAATAACAACTTTCTTTTGCATAATAATCCTCCTAAAGAGATAATTTCCTTATGATACTAACAGCAGCAATTGTAGCATCGCTCACCGCAGTAGTTATCTCATATACTTTTTTCTCTCTAGCATCACCAATTGCATAAATCCCTTTTACTTGAGTTTCTCTATTTTGATTTGTCTCAACATATCCTTCATCATTTAAGATATCAAGTTCCTTAAATGATTCAGTATTAGGCATAAATCCTAAAGATACAAAACATCCATCTATTTTGATTTCTCCACTTGTTGTTTCTATTCCACTAAGATGTCCTCCTTTTTCTTTAAAACCAATAACATTAGTATTATATAAAATTTTAATATTATCAAGATATTTTAAATGATCTTGGATATTTTCTTTTGCTTTTAAATAATCACTATTACAAACTAAAGTAATATTCTTGGCAAGGATAGCTAAATATAAAGTATCTTCTACTGCATTATTATTTGAACCTACTACTACAATATCTTTATCTTTATAATTCATTCCATCTCTCATAGAAAAATAACTAAGTCCCTGTCCTAAAAATTTATCTTCATTTTCTAATCCTAAAGTAATAGGAACACGTCCTGTTGCAATAATCACAAATTCCGTTCCCAATGTTCCTTGATCAGTAATAATATTTTTTATGTTTCCTTCAATACTGATTTTTTTTACTGTTGCTTGAACATAGTCAACTCCAAGATTATTTACTTGTTGTGACATGTTTTTCGCAAGTTTAACTCCACTAATATCTAAAAAACCAGGATAATTTTTTATCGATTGTTCTTGTAATAAAGATCCTCCAGGAGTCGTACTTTCAATTAAACAACAACTTACATTAGATTGTTTTAATAAAAGTGCCGCACTAAGACCTGATGGCCCCGCTCCAATTATTACTACATCATAACTAGTTTGATTCATCGACAGTCACTCCTTTACTATTATATAAATTATCGAAATTAGAACCTCGACTTTTAATAATAAATAAAATAAAACCTAAAACAAATAATACCACCGATACTATTTGAGCAACTTTAAATGATGATAACATTAAACTATCAGTTCTCATACCTTCTATAAAAAATCTACCTATAGAATACCACATCATATAAAAAGAAGTAAGTTGTCCAGTTTTTAAGTATTTATAAAAATGTCTAATAATAATCATAGCGAAAAAACCAAATAAATCCCACATAGATTCATAAAAGAAAGTAGGTTGTCTATATTCGCCCATAATATTCATTCCTTGAATAATGAAATTAGGTATCCCTTGACTTTGTAAGGCCTTTAAAGAAGTTATACCTCCATAAGCTTCTGAATTAAAAAAGTTTCCCCAACGTCCTACTGCTTGTCCAATTATTAGACCAACAACTAATATATCAAGTATTTCAAAAACACTTTGTTTTTTCTTTTTACAATATAAAATCGTAACTATTAAACCTGCAATTATCCCTCCGTGAATTGCAAGACCCCCATTCCAAATTTCCAAAATTTCATAAGGGTTAGTTTTATAATAATCAAAATTAAACGCTACGTAATAAATTCTTGCACCTATTATTCCAAATATTACAATATAAAAAATTAAATTTATTAAAAACTCTTGAGGAATCTTTTTTCGTCTACATTCTAAATAAACAACAATAGCGCCAACTAAAATTGAAACAAATATAAATATAGAATACCAATATATTTGAATAAAACCTAAATCAAGTGCTATTCTATCCATGTGTTGTCACCTTCTTTATAATTTGTTTTATAACAAGCTCTTCCATTAAAAAATTCATAATAGAAAGCAGTATCGCAATAAAAAGGGCAATGAAAATATCATAAAGTTGAAAATGTTTTCCTAATATCCAATCAGTTAATTTTAAAATAAATAAATTAATACAAGGATAAAAAAGTCCATAAGTTAACCCAGTAATAGGAATAGTTAATTTTATAAGAAGGGGTTTTATTGTTTGATTTAAAATTAAAATGATAAGTACTGCACATGTAGGATATAATAGATAAAATTTTGTGTCTATATAAAAAGTTTTAAAAAACGATCCCACAAACACAAATACTATCGTATAGCCAATTATATATAAAAGCCAATCAAAAATACGATTAATTCTAAGTTGATGTTTATTTTTATCCTTAATAACTAATCGCATTCATATCACCTCTTATAAAATCTTATTTAGATAAAGTCCAGTATATGATTGTTTTACTTTAGAAACTTCTTCAGGTGTTCCTGTTGCTACAACAGTACCTCCGGCATCGCCACCTTCAGGACCTAAATCTATAATATAGTCAGCAACTTTAATAACATCAAGATTATGCTCTATAACTATTACTGTATCTTTATTATCCACTATTTTTTGTAAAATTGCAAGTAATCTCTTAATATCATCAGTATGAAGACCGGTGGTTGGTTCATCTAAAACAAACAAAGTTTTACCAGTAGCTTTCTTTTGTAATTCTTTGGCAAGTTTGACACGTTCTGCTTCTCCTCCTGATAAAGTAGGAGCACTTTGACCAAGTTTAATATAACCAAGCCCTACATCTTCAAGTACTTTAAGTTTATTTTTAATCTTAGGAATATTATCAAAAAATTCTAAAGCTTCGCTTACTCTCATATCTAAAACTTCTGCAATATTCTTATCTTTATACCTTATGTTTAATGTTTCTTTATTATAACGACTACCATGACATACTTCACATGGTACATAAACATCAGGTAAGAAATGCATTTCTATTTTTTTAACGCCATCTCCTCTACATGCTTCACATCTTCCACCTTTGACATTAAAGGAAAAACGATTCTTTTCAAAACCATACATTTTAGCTTCTTTAGTAGTAGTAAAAAGCTCACGAATATCATCAAACACACCCGTATAAGTTGCTGGATTACTTCTTGGTGTACGACCAATAGGATTTTGAGTAATTTGAACTAATTTATCAATGTTATTAAGTCCCAGAATTTTTTTGTGTTCACCTGGTTTAGGTTTTGATTTATATAAAGATTTACTAACTGCCTTACAAAGTATCTCATTGATTAAAGAACTTTTTCCACTTCCTGATACTCCTGTAACACAAGTAAATGTTCCAAGTGGAATCTTAACATCAATTTCTTTTAAATTGTTTTCAGCAGCTCCTTTAATTTGTAAAAATTTCTTCGTCCCTTTTCTTCTCTTCTTAGGAATATCGATTTTTTTCTTACCACTTAAGTATTGACCAGTTAAACTTTTTTCATTTAAAATTACTTCCTTAGGAGTACCACAGGCTACAACTTTACCACCTTTATCTCCAGCTTTAGGACCGATATCAACCAAATAATCAGCAGCAAGCATCGTATCATGATCATGTTCAACAACAATTAAAGTATTACCTAAATCTCTCATGGAAAGAAGTGATTTAATAAGTTTATTATTATCCCTTTGATGAAGTCCAATACTAGGTTCATCTAAAACATATAACACTCCCGTAAGGCGTGAACCAATTTGAGTTGCAAGTCGTATTCTCTGTGCTTCTCCTCCTGATAAAGTTCCAGCACTACGAGATAAAGTTAAGTACTCAAGTCCCACATTTGAAAGGAAAGAAAGTCTCGCTTTTATTTCTTTTAATATTAAATCAGCAATCTTAGCTTGTTCTTCAGTTAATTTAAGATTATCGAAAAATACAATTAACTCCTTAATACTCATACAAGTAACTTCATAAATATTTTTTGATGCAATTTTAACTTCCAAAACATCATCGTTAAGTCTTGCTCCGTGACAAGTTTCACAAACAAGCTCAACCATATAATTTTCAAGCCAATCACGAATCCAACCACTACTAGTTTCCATATAACGTCTTTCTAAATTATTAATTATTCCCTCATAAAAATCTACATTATTCATTATATTTCCACTTTTAGTACGATAATTAAATTTAATAGGTTCATGTGTTCCATATAAAATTATATCTTTACTTCTAGCAGTTAACTTTTTAAATGGTTTATTCATATCAATTTTATAATGATCACATACACATTTTAATTTTTTATAATAAAGATTTTCTTGATCGTCACTTAAAGTTTTAATACATCCTTCATTAATAGATAAATCTTTATCAGGTATTACTAAATCAGGATCTATTCTAAGTTTTATTCCAAGTCCTTTACAATCAGGACAAGCTCCATATGGGGCATTAAAACTAAACATTCTCGGTTCAAGTTCAGGAAGAGAAAATTCACAATAAGGACAAGCAAAAGCTTCAGAGAATACTAATTCACGTTTCTTTTCGCCAAGTATTTCAATTACAACTTTACCACCACTAAGTTTAGTCGCAGCTTCAATTGATTCATGAAGTCTACTTCTAATATTTTCTTTTAAGACAATTCTATCTATAACTACGTCTATTTTATCTTTTTTATTTTTTTCAAGTTGAATATCTTCAGATAAATCACGAACTTCTCCATTAACACGAACTCTAACATAACCTTCACGACGAAGATTATCTAATAAATCTTTATGTGTTCCTTTCTGACCATGAACAACAGGAGACATCACGACAAGTTTAGTACCTTCTTCATAAGTTAAAATTTTATTAACCATTTCTTCAACACTTTGAGAAGATATTGGAATATGATGATTAGGACACATAGGTACACCAACACGCGCAAATAAAAGTCTTAAATAATCATATATTTCTGTAACAGTTCCTACAGTACTTCTAGGATTTTTACTAGTTGTTTTTTGATCGATTGAAATAGCTGGAGAAAGTCCTTCTATACTATCAACATCAGGTTTATCAGAACCACCTAAAAACTGTCTGGCATAAGCAGACAAACTTTCAACATATCTTCTTTGACCTTCTGCATAAATAGTATCAAATGCTAATGAACTTTTTCCACTTCCTGATACTCCAGTCATAACAGTCATTTTATTTTTTGGAATTTCTATACTTACATTTTTTAAATTGTTCTCTCGTGCTTTTTTTACTATAATTTTATCTTCCATCACTAATCACCTACGGCTCATATTATATCACATATTAAAAAAAAGATAAATTGAAAAAAGCTGGAAATTTTAGAAATATTTAACAAAAAAAGAAAGTCAAAACAACTTTCTCATCAATATAAACTAGATAACGTTAATAAAAAAAGGCATTGAATTAAACATATAATAATTTCAATATATAAAAGTTTATAATTAGAAATTAACTTTTCTTTATCAATTATATCTCCTATTTTTACAAGTATTATAAAGATAAAATTTAAAGGATTAAATGGAACAAATATAATTTTACAAAAAATATTTGAAAGTAATAAATTATTAACTGGTGCGAGAAGAATATCTAAAGAAGCAGAAAAAAGCCATATCTTAACATAAGATAAATATGAAAAATAAATTAGAAATAAAAATACTAAATACATAACTGGATAAATAACTTTTCTATTACCTTTAATATTTTTCTTTATCCAAAAGAAAAATATTAAATAAAAAATAAATATAAAAAATGAAACTGTTCTACCAATAATAAACTTATAATTAAGACTCTTAGGCATAATATCAAGATTATTAAAACTTCCATACAAACTACCATATTTATCAGATGATTGAATATAATATGAAAGTAAATTTCTACCATACAAACATTTTGGTAATATAAAAACAAGTAATAATATAAATATAAAAACAACTATTCCAAAAATATATAAATTTCTTTTATTTCTTTTTTTCATAATTTGCCACCCTTATTATTTTATAATAATATTATAAAACAGATTTAAAAAAAATAAAAGAGCTCAAAATTATGAACTCTTCATTTCAAATAATATATCTCTAAGTTCCATTGCTCTTTCAAAATCAAGTACTCTTGCTGCTTCTTTCATTTCTTGTTCTATTGACTCGATTGTTTTTGCTTGTTCTTTCTTAGTCATTTTCTTAGGTTTATCAGAAATTTCAGTATCGACATTACTAATAACATCTCTTATTTCTTTGTTGATAGTTGTCGGAGTAATTCCATGTTCCTTGTTATATTTTTCTTGAATACCTCTACGACGGGCAGTCTCATCTATTGTCTCTTGCATACTATCAGTTATTTTATCTGCATACATAATAACATGTCCACTTGAATTTCTCGCACAACGTCCAACAGTTTGAATTAAACTTCTTGTACTACGAAGGAATCCTTCTTTATCAGCATCTATTATCGCAATTAAACTAACTTCAGGTATATCAATTCCTTCACGAAGTAAGTTAATACCAACGACAACATCATATTTACCAACACGCAAATCATGAATAATTTGTAGTCTTTCTAAAGTCTTTATTTCAGAGTGAAGATATGCAACTTTTATATCTAATTCTTTCAAATAATTTGTAAGCTCCTCACTCATACGAATAGTAAGAGTAGTAACTAAAGTTCTTTCATCTTTTTTGATTCTCTCTTTTATCTCACCTATCAAATCATCGATTTGACCTTCACTTTTTCGAACTTCAATAGTAGGATCCAAAAGACCAGTAGGACGAATAATTTGTTCCACATACTTACCACCAGTCTTTTCAAGTTCATAATCTCCTGGTGTTGCCGAAATATAAATTGCTTGATTAATTTTCTTTTCAAATTCTGAAAATTTCAAAGGTCTATTATCAAGTGCACTAGGAAGACGGAAACCATAATCAACTAAATTTTGTTTACGAGCGCGATCACCATTATACATACCACGAACTTGAGGTAAAGTAACATGTGATTCATCGACGATAAGTAAAAAGTCATCCGGAAAAAAATCCATCAAAGTCATCGGTGTTTCTCCTGGCTTACGTCCAGCCATAGGTGCTGAATAATTTTCGATTCCCGAACAAAAACCAGTTTCTTGTAGCATTTCTATATCATAATTAGTTCTTTGTTCAAGACGTTCTGCCGCAACTAATTTATTTTCACTTTTTAAAACTGCAAGTCTATCTTTAAGTTCTTCTTTTATTCTAACAATTGCAGCTTTAAGCTTTTCATCACTAATAACAAAGTGACTGGCAGGAAAAATACTAACATTTTTCTTATTACCTAAAACTGCTCCTGTTAAAGAATCTATCTCACTAATTCTATCAATTTCTGAACCAAAAAATTCTATTCTATAACCGGTAGTATTTTGATAAGCAGGAATAATTTCTAAAACATCTCCTCTAACTCTAAAAGTACCACGTTTAAAATCCATATCATTTCTTTCATATAACATTTCTACTAACTTAACTAAAACATCTTCTCTATTTATTTCTTGTCCCACACTAAGTGTTAACATTTTATTCTCATATTCTTCTTTTTCTCCAATACCATAAATACAAGAAACTGACGCAACAACTATAACATCACGTCTAGATATTAAACTACTAGTTGCCGCATGACGAAGTTCATCAATCTCATCATTAATAGAAGAATCTTTTTCAATAAAAGTATCAGTTGAAGGAACATAAGCTTCAGGTTGATAATAATCATAATAAGAAACAAAATACTCAACTGCATTATCAGGAAACAATTCTTTAAACTCCGAATATAACTGTCCCGCAAGAGTTTTATTATGCGCAAGAACAAGTGTAGGTTTATTAATTTCTTTAATCACATTAGCAACCGTAAAAGTTTTACCCGTACCTGTTGCCCCAAGTAACACTTGATGTTTCTTACCTTCTTTTACTCCTTCTACTAATTCATCTATAGCTTTAGGTTGATCTCCACTAGGTTTAAAATTTGAAACTATTTTGAACATTTTATCACTTCCTAAATTTATTATATCCATTATTAATATAATAATTTATAAATACTTTTCACGCACATATTTTATCATTAAAACAAGAAGAATACAAGAAACAAAAAAAGTAGACTATATTTTTTAAATTCATCTACTTTTATCTTACAATTTTATAAGTAGCCTTTTTGTCTTTTTCAATATTATAAATTACTTTATTATAATGCAATGAATTTTGATAAGTCGTAGAATGTTCCATCTTCCTTTATAGCAGCAACACTATAACCTCCACCCACTGGTGAATTTTTTACTTTTCCATAAATTATTTTAATACTTACAATATCTTCAATTCCATTTACTTTTCCATAAGACTTAAAATCATTTGCTTCTTTTGCTTTTCTTATTGGAGTATATTCTATTGTTCCATCTTCCATTAAATAAACTATCGCAGATGAATATCCATCATAACCAAAAACAGCAATAGCAACATCACTTATATTACTTTGAAAATTATTAATATTATATTCAAAATTAGATAATTTATCTCCAAATATTCCCCAATCACCACTAAATCTAACACTTCTTCTATCAGGATTTAGTGAAACACCAACTCCAAATTGACTACTATTTATGGAGTATTCCATTTCATCATTATTGATACATTTATTGCTATCAAATAAAAGAGGTTTTAGCTTTTCTTCTTTTTGTTCTTTTTCTTCTACTTTCTTTTCTACTTTTTCTTTCTTTTCTTCTTTAGTTGTAGATGTCTTAAAAATCACTCCTTTATCATAAGCAATATAAACTCCCATTCCAATCACTATTAAAATTAAAATACCTATTGTCACCTTTAAGCCTGTATTTTTACTCTTTACTTGTCCTTCCATTTTTACTCTCCTTCTTTTTTAATAACCTATTAATCTTTATTTTTAATTATCTCTTCTCCCATATATTCTCCCCATAATAAATTGGCACTTTCAGGTTTAAATGGAGAATATCCTGCACCAGGGATAAAAGTTAATTCACCAAAATAAATATTTCCTTTTATATAATATAAATCAACTCTAACATAGTTTGTATCTTCACTTAGTTTATCACACACTTTTAAAATTTCATCTAGTTTTTTAGGTTTTTCTACTTTTCTTCCATCTGAATCAAACCCAAAAACATAACCCAACGGTTTATCACTCCAAGCCTCATCATACATGTTCTTATAATTTACTCCATCAACTTTATAATGATATTCGATAACTTTATGTTTTTCTTTTCCATTATTGAAACAGTGTATCTTTAAATCATTAGGTACTTCTCCTTTTTCATCAAGTAATAATTCTTCCGCTACAATATTAATAGGAATATTATTATAATGAAATTCTCCCCAAATGTATCCATATTCTATTTTAGTATAAAAATTAATTAGTTTAACAATATCATTAATATTTTCTTTACTTTTATCTTTAACTAAAATATTATTACCACTACCATTACTAGTTTTTAAAATAAATGAATTAGGTAAATCTTCGATATCCTTTTTTGTTACTTTACTTTTACAAAATAATTGAGGTATTAAATATTTTTCTCCAATTTTTTCTTTTACATATTCACGTGCTTTATTTTTATCTGCACATATCTCCATTATTTCATTTTTATAAAGTCTTCTAGCTTGTAGTTTTTCACTAAAAGTTTTTGGATTATTTAAATCAAATGGTGCAAATCCATGTTCAGTATATTTCTTCATGATAAAGTCTTCTTTACCATACTTCTTAATATACTTTTTATTTTCCTTTATTTGTTTTAAATAATTTTTCCATTTATTTTTTTCTTGTTTATAATTCATAATATCATCCTTTCTATAATTTAATTTTTATTAAAAAAACTTTTCTTTAATAAAGGAGTAAAAAAAGTATTATATTTTTCATAATTATTATTTTTACAAATAACTCTAATACTTCTTCCCATAATAATAGAATCATTTAAAAATTCAATTTGTTTTTCTAAGTTATTATTATTTATCGTATAAACTATTTCATCTTTATAGTCATCTTTCTTATATTTTAGATTTTTACTTATATATTGAAGAGGATCGTTTTTTAAATATTCTTCATGTAATTTATAATATAGCCCCCCCCACCTCGAAAAAAAGATAGATAAATTTTTATCTCTAATTTTAGTTTGTTCATCGGAATTGCCAAAAGAAACTCTACATTCATGAAATACATAAGTATCAATTAAGACTTTTGCTTCGTATCCTTTAGCCATAGCTTTAAATTGATAATCAGTCTCTTCTGAATATCCAGTTCCAAAGATTTCATCAAAATGTCCAACATCATTTAAACAACTTCTACTTATCATTAAACAAAAACCAACTATAGTACAAGCATCAAAAACTTTTCCAGCAAAGTTTTGTTCAAAAAGTTTATTTATTTTTTGATAATCATATCCTTCTCTTATTTGATAAGAAAAATTAGATGCTTTATTAGATACTGGTGTGAGAAGTCCTATCTTTTTGTTTTTCTCCATAGCCTTTAACATCTTCGGTATCGCATTATGTGAAAGCAAACAATCTGAATTTAATAATAAAACATAATCTGCTTTAGAAAGATCAAAAGCCATATTACAATTTTTTACAAAGCCTTGATTTTTCTTATTACGAATAAGTTCTATTCTTTCTCCATACTGTACTGCGATTTTTTCACATCCTTCTTTTGTTTCTAAAGAAGAAGCATCATCTATCAAATATACTTTATTAACATAATTCATATCCGTATTACAAAATAATGCTTTAACACATTTTCTGACCCATTCTATTTGATTATAAATTGGTATAACTACGTCACATTTTATATTGCTCATTCTACCACCTACCATATTTTTATTTTACTAAAAGAAAAAAAGAAATTCAATCTTTTTCTGATAATACTTATATCTTAATTTTCTTTAATACTTCTCCATTCAATTTTTTTAAATAAATACTTTTTTCATCTATAACTAAATAACTACTAAAAGAGCCACCTCTAGGTAAAGAAATAGAACCTGGATTAGCCAAAATTATTCCATTGATTTCTTCTAATTTATTAATATGAGAATGCCCTTGAATAAAAATTCTTCCCACTTCTTCAGGCATTTTACGATGATTAAAAATATGTCCATGAGTTATCGTAACTTTAACTCCATTAATATCGATAGTTTTTAAAATACCTAAAGGAAAATTAAATTTATTAATACCTCTACCACTATCACAATTACCTTCTATTCCAATAACTAATGCTTTAATATTATTTAACTCTTCTACTATTTCCTCATTCTTAAGTGAAGGATAATAACTAAAATAATCTCCTAAAACAATAAGTTTATCACACTTTTCTTCATGAAACATATCAAGTGCTATTCTTAACTTATCAATATTACCATGTATATCAGAAATACACATTACTTTCATATAAAGCCTTGTATAATTAATCTTATAGAAATGAGTTATATTTTTATAAGATTAATTAATTCCTTTCTATTAAATTTTTTGAA
>CANQVR010000014.1 GCA_947627375.1 uncultured Bacilli bacterium
TCTCCTGTCTTTTGAGCTTGGTCAGTTGTGAAGTATCCTGGTTTATCATATCCTGTTAATGGTGTTATCTCTGGTAGAGTGACACTACATGAATCTGATGATCCTTCTATATCACAATAGTCACTTACCTTATCACCTTGGATACTTGCTACTCCACTTCCTTTTTCATATGTTATAGTTACTCTCTTCTTTATATTTATATTTGTATCTAATGTTAACTCTTCATTTGTATTTCCATACTTATCTTTTACTACTCCTTCATCTATCTTTATTGATACTTTTCCATTATTATCAAATCCATTTAATGTTAGAGTATGTTGTATTCCATTTTCACTTGTTACTTCTGCTGCAGACACTCCTTCTGTTAACTCTTTCTTTGTAGGTTGTACCTCACTTCCATTTACTAATACATGGACATTATCTTTTGTCATGGTACTTGTTACTGCTCCACTTTCATCTGTACATTTTATATTCATTGTTATATCTTCATCTCTTGTTGGGTTTTCTTTATTCACATTCTCAATTGTACATGTTGGTGCTTTTTGATCTCTTGGTAATATTTCTCCTTCTGTTGATACATCTACTCTCAATTTAAATGTTCTTTCTTCTTCAGCAAGATTATAAGTATCTTTAACCCACATTCTTAATCTAAAATATTTTGTTTCTGTTTTATTGGCTACATCTTGATATAATAATTTCCCTTCTACTTGATTTCCTTCTTCATCTTTTCCTTTTACATCATCTAACTCATTATAAGTAGGAACAACCCCACTATAATTATCATAAGGAGTATCACTTTGATCTGTTAAATACATTTTTACATACTTTGCATCTAATTTATTTTCTGCATCTGTTGTATCTACTGCATAGACATAATATGGTATTGTCGTATCTCCACCAATAGTTGATACAACATTAAAATCAAAATATCCTTGAGGTATATCAACACCACTTGCAGTGATATTTTTTCCTTCTGTATCACTCATAGGCGAAGCATTTGTTATAGTAAGACCATTACTTGTTTCATTATAAACAAAAGAGATTTTACCGGTAGTAATAGCATTTTCTTTACTACCTTTTTTTGCATACTCAAAAGCTGCAAAAGCAATTCCAATAATAGTTACAAAAAGCACTATTAAAATAACCCCCACAAATATTAAATGATTTTTTACTGCTTTATTTTCTTTCATACAAATTCACATCCCTTAGTATATTTTTATCGTACTAAATTTGTCGAAAAAAATCAATGATTTTTTACCTATTTTTACCATTTTTTCCAATTTTAGCTATTTTTTACTTATTTTTACATTTTCCACAGGGGGTGAATTTTATTTTATAATTTTTTAATACTTTTTATATCATTTATTAAAATAGTATCATTATCAAAAGTAATTAAATAATTATTACTTTTACCTATAAGACTAGTTTCATAAGTTTTATCAACAGTTTCTATTCTAAGTGGAATATTGAAAGAATACCCAATCCCATTAAACACTTCCTTTAGCACTTCATTTATTTTATCTTTTTCATATACTCTATTACTATCTTTTTCTACATAAGAAACTTTCTTATTATTTTTTATTTCTTTAGTAATATCTTCGTGATATATTTTAGGTAATTTTTTCATTATATTATCTCTCCTTCATAATATTTTATGAATTTACTAAATAAAACTTCCATTTTTTTGGTATAATATATAAAACGAGGAGGAAACAATATGAATATGACTAGTAAAAAAAAGATAGATATAAGTATTATCTTATCAGTAGTAGCTTTTGCTTTAATAAGTATAATAACTATTTATAGTGCTTCTACTTATATTTCCGCATCAGTTGGAAATCTTGCTTTAAAGCAAACAGTTTGGTATATAGTAGGTTTTATTTTAGTATTTTTAATTACTAAAATAAAAAATAGAGTAATTTATCAATATACTTGGATATTATATATTATTTCTAATATTTTACTTATCGCACTTTTGTTATTTGCAACTCCTATAAATAACAGTAAGTGTTGGTTTACTATTCCTGGTATAGGTAGTTTTCAACCTAGTGAATTTGTAAAAATTATTTTAATTTTAACTTTTGGAATTATGATTGATAAATTTAAAAGTGATTATATCAATCCTACTATTAAAGAAGAATTTATCTTTTTACTTAAATCTCTTATTGTTTTATTAATACCTTCTATTTTAACTTTTTTAGAACCTGATACAGGTGCAGTTATAATTTATTTTGTTATATATGCATGTATGATGTTTTTATCAGGAATACGTCTTCGTTGGTTTTTAATTGTTGGAGGGATTTTATTAACTGTTATCAGTGTAGTCTTCGGAACATATTTCTTAAATCAAAATTTATTTATTAAATTATTTGGTACGGATTTATTCTATAGATTAGATAGAGTATTCGCATGGGGAACAGGTAGTGGTTTACAACTTGAAAATGCCCTAGCAGCTATTGGTTCAGCGGGATTTTTTGGACATGGATTTAATCATACTCCTATATATTTCCCAGAGTCTGGTACAGATTTCATTTTCGCAGTTTTTGCTTCTAACTTTGGTCTTTTAGGATCGATACTTCTTATCGCATTAATTATATTCTTTGATATGAAACTAATTTTATTATCAAAACAAAAAATATATTCTACTGATAAATATGTAGTTACCGGTATTGCAGGAATGCTTTTATTTCAACAAATCCAAAATATTGGTATGACCGTAGGTCTTTTACCAATAACAGGTATAACTTTACCTTTTATAAGTTATGGTGGATCAAGTCTTCTTTCTTATATGATAATAATAGGAATTGTGATGAATATCGGCATAGAAAAAAATAAGAGACATTATTACACACAATAAAAAGAATGTTAACTGACATTCTTTTTATTTTCTAAACTTTCATAAATTTCTTTTAATTCTTTACCGACTATTTTTATATCACGTTCTTGGGCAACTTTATAACTTTCATCACGTAAACTAGGAAGTTTACCTTCTAAAATTTTTTTAATCTTTTCTTCAAATTCATCTATATTTTTAGCTTTATAACAATTGATACCATCTTCTAACCAATCATCAAACACAGGTATATCACGGATTAAAATATTTTGTTTCATCGCTGAAGCTTCGATTGCCGGAATACCTTCAGTCTCTTCAAGAGTAGGAAACAAATATAAATTTGCATCTTTTAAAGCTGAACGTATCATATCTTGCTCGACATAACCTGCAAAAGTTAAATTATCTAGTTTAGTTTTAACGGCTACTCTTACTTTTTCTGTTGCTGCACTCAAAGGACTATAACCAAACCAAATAAATTTATATTGTGGAAGTCTCCTAGCAAGTTCAACAAAATCTACTATACCCTTTCTTTCTATATAAAGTCCAATTCCGACAATTACTTTATCATCTTTACTATAGCCATAAGTTTTTCTAAAATCTAAAGGAGCTTTTTCATCCGGTTTAAAAAAATCAAGTTCTATTCCATTAGAAATAGCATATATTTTTTTATTTTCTAACCCTTTATAACTTTGAAGTATTTTTTTAGAATAAGGTGTCGGTGTAATTATAACATCTCCTAAACTATAACATTTAATAAGCCATTTTTTAAACAGAGAAGAAACTTTATTAGAAAAGATAAAACCATTTTTAAAATCTTCTTCAGTAGAATGAGCATGGTAAACTACTTTACGTCCCTTTTTCTTAGCTTTTTTCACAAGAAAATAAGACTTTAGATAATATGTATTAATATGTAAAATATCATAATTATCTTTTGGATTTAAAGTATATTCAACACCAGCACTTTCTAGAGCTTTCATTTGATGTTTAATTGCTTTTCCAAGTCCACTCTTTCCAATATATTTAGAAAGTTCCGTATATAATAAAACTTTCATTAACCTCACCTCTATACTTCAATTAATTTTTATTACCATTATTATTTTGTGGTACCACTACTACATTCTGATTAGAATTTGTTTTTGGAGTAGATGGAAGTGGTATAACAACAGGATCATTAGTTTTAGGTTGTACATTTGCATTGGTAGAACTACTACTTTCTTGTTTCTGTACTTCAATCGGTGGAACAACTTGTATCCCTGATCCTAAATTACTTGTAACAGGAGGAGTATTAGTAACTGAAACTGTTTTTTGTTCTCCTGGTTTTGGTGTAGTTTCAGTACTTTCTTTTCCAGTAATATTTTTATTTTGCAATTTACTATTAAGTAGATTTTCTCTTATACTTTGACCACTAGTAAGTTCTGCCGCAGTAAAAAGTTCAGAACTATCATGTGGTTTTTCATTTATATCTTTTTTCTTTTTAATAGAACATTTATTGAAAAGAATAAATAATAAAATTATTATAGTTATCAATATTGGTAGAGAAAAAACTAATAACCAAGTATTTTCAATATAAGATAAAAACGTTCCTAGATAAGGTACAACAATTAAAGCCTCTCCTACTATTTCATCACTAAAAAGTCTTTTTTTATCTTCTTTCTTTTTCCCATCAGCTTTAGTATTATACTCTCCTATATCTCCAATAGATCCCTCTTTTCCAAGAGTTGCTGGTTTTAAAGTTCTTACAATTCTTCTAATAGAAGGATTCTTATCATTATCTCTAAGAAAAGCTACAATATCTCCAGAAGATATAACAGTAGGATCTTCTTCTACTCCTTTAACTATTAGAAGATCTCCTTTTTTCATAGATTTTCCCATATCATTATTTCTAACAGTAATAGGTTTAAATCCAAAAATACCTGCTACTTCATTCATCTTAGTTATTTTACTATACGTAAGAATAATACTTAATATTAAATAAGGTATTAATATCAATAATAATATAACTGAAAAAAAAGTTCCAAGTTTTTTACCAAAACTCTTTTTTTCTTCCACAGTATCACCCTCTTTATTACATTATTATTTTAACATAGAAAAAAAGAAAAAGGAAGATTTTTTCTTCCTTGAAATACTTTACTTTTTCTTAGTTGTAGTTTTTTTCTTAGGTGTTGCTTTCTTAGTTACAGTCTTCTTTGTTGTTGTCTTTTTTGGTGCTGCAGCTTTTTTCACAGTCGTTTTCTTTGCTGGGGCTTTCTTAACAGTTTTAGTTGTAGTTTTTTTCTTAGAGGCTACAGCCTTTTTAACTGGAGCCTTCTTTACTGTCGTAGTTTTAGTTTTCTTTGGTGTTGTTTTCTTTACTGCTTTAGTCGTAGTCTTCTTTACCACCGCTTTTTTAGGTGCAGCTGCTTTTTTAACTGGTGCTTTCTTAGTTACAGTCTTCTTTGCTACTGCCTTTTTTGGTGCTGCAGCTTTTTTCACAGTCGTTTTCTTTGCTGGTGCTTTCTTAGTTGTTTTAGCAACAGCTGCTTTTTTTACAGTTTTCTTAGGTTCAACCTTTTTAGCAGTACTACTAGTAGTTCTTGCATTACTTCTAACTACGGCACTACTTACAATCCTACTATCTCCATCTACATAATCTTTATAATTCAAAATAGCACCATATAAATAATAACATGGAATAAGTATAAGTACTATCTTAGTCATAAGTGTCAATGTATCTAGTATTAATACTCCACAAGTTGATAACTCAACTAATACTAAAATAACTCCTAAAATTATTAATAACACTGAATGTTTAGGTCTATCAGCAAATATTACTGCAAAAAGTCCTGCCAAAATATGAAGTCCATAAATAGCATAAAGTAAAAGTAATCCTCCTAAAGCTTCTGTTGCTGCCATATTAGTTAACTCAGGAATATTTTCTTTTTGTGTTAATACCACAATAATCCCTAAAATAGAAAGCAATCCTATTATTATCTCCAAAGCCCCTGTTATCATTAGAGTTTTTTTACCTCTTAAATTCATATCACATACCACCTCTTACTATCTTACTATATATAAATTTATCATAGATAAAATAAAAAGTAAAGCATATTTTTCCTTTTCCTGCATAAATTTTAACAAGGAGAACAATATGAAAGAGAAAAAAACAAAGCTAGTTCTAAAAAAAAATATTAGAAGTTTTCTAAATAGAAGTATGATTACAATTATCCTTCTACTCGCAGCATTAATCGCCATAAAACAAAACCCAAATGTTAAAGAAATGATTAGAAAAAATGTTTTCTTGGAAAGCTTAGAATTTTCTAAAGCTAAAAAAGTTTATCAAAAATATTTTGGTAAGTTCTTATCAATAGATAAACTAGTAAAAGAAGATGAAGAAGTCTTCTCTGAAAAATTAAATTATAAAAAGGCAAATATTTATAAAGATGGTGTTAAATTAACTGTCTCTAAAAATTATATGGTTCCATACTTAGAAAGTGGAATAGTTGTTTTCATTGGAGAAAAAGAAGGTTATGGAAATACTGTCATCGTCGAGCAAGTAAATGGTATTGCAGTATGGTATTGTGATGTAGATAGTTCAAATGTTAAAATGTATGACTATGTCGAAAAAGGAAATCTTCTAGGAGAAGTAAAAAATAATAATTTATATTTAGTTTTCCAAAAAGAAGATAAATACTTAGACTATACAAAATATATTTAAACACATCTATATCAGTCCTTTTGTCATTTTATTTGCTTTTATTTCAGTATTTATCGCCTCTTTTATGCCTTTTATTATTATAATGATCTTATTAGTATGTCATGAAATAGGTCATTTTTTAACTGCTTTTTTATTAGGTATTGAAGTAGATAAAATATCTATTTATCCATATGGTGGTATATCTAGTTTTAATATGAATTTTAATGAAAAACTATCTTCTGAGTTTATTATTCTCATAATGGGACCCATTTTTCAAATATTAACTTATTACATTTTGATAAATACTAATTTTTTTTACAATTATATTCCCTTTATAAGAACATATCATTACTCTCTTCTTTTTTTTAATTTACTACCAATATATCCCTTAGATGGAGGAAAACTTTTAAATATAATTTTTAATTTAAAATTTTCTTTTAAAAAAAGTATTATCTATTCTTTATATTTTTCTTATTTTATAGTCTTTATAATATTTATTTTAACTCTTCCAAACTTTTTTAAAATAAATATTATTTTAATGATTTTATTACTTTTATATAAAATAAGAGAAGAAAAAAAGAAGAAAAATTATTATTTTGAAAAATTTCTTCTCGAAAGACATTTGAATAATTTTCATTTTAAGAAAAATAAAGTAGTAAGTTCTATAGATGATTTTCATAAAGGTTATAATCATTTAATATATAAAGACCATAAATATTATACTGAAAAAGAAATATTAAATAAAAAATTTTATAACCAAAATAAAAAAACCTTATAAACAAGGTCAAAACAAGATCAAAAATTTTTATTTTCATAAAAATCCATCAATATACAATGGAAATATACAAAAATGGTGGAGCATAGCGGGATCGAACCGCTGACCTTCACGGTGCAAACGTGACGCTCTCCCAGCTGAGCTAATGCCCCATCGACAATTAAAATTATAACATAACAGTAAATACTCGTCAAGTTTTTTTACAAAAAAAAGGAATCATTCTTCACTAGATTTCTCTTTTTCATTCTTATTTAAGTTAACATCTAAAACACTACTACAAAGTTTAATATTACCTTCTTTATATTCATATAATAATTTTTCCCAAATTAGAGATTCAACTACTCTTGCCTTTTTAGGATCAATTAAATATCTCACTTTTAACTCAACATGAGTCCCAACCATTTTCGTATAAACAACTGGATCATAATGATTGAAGTATACTCTATAACTAAATATCAAATTCTTAATTTGGTTTTCCATTTTCTTTTCTGCATACTTAATCGCATCAATATTATTTACTATCTTATATACAACATGTCTTGCCTCTACTACATCACTATTTAATGATATAGGTATATCAATTTCTTGCCAAATATAAGAAAAACCTTTAGTAAAATTTTTTACTGGTGAAGAAAACACTACTGAATTTGGAAAATTAATAATAACTCCCGTAGATTGTCCAGTTACATCATCTCCATTTATTTCTAGTACTTCAAAATTTAAAGCTTTAATATTAACAACATCACCTTTAATACCATTAACTTCGATTCTATCCTCAATAGCAAAGGTCTTCTTCATTTTTATAAAAAGTCCACAACACCAATTTAATATTAAATCTCTAAGTGCTAAAGCAATAGTCGCAGAAAGTAAACTGATAAGAGTCATAAAACTTTTAATATATTCACTCCAAATACAAATAATTACCAGTATTTCGACAAACAACATAAAGTTTTGAAAATTTTTATTATAATTAAATTCTTTTTTTCTATTATCTTGAATACCTATTAATTTTTTACCAATTTTCTTTAAAATAGAAAAAATAATTATAGTTAAAACAGTATTTATAATTAATACTATATAGATAGTATCTATATTAGTAACTTTGTTAAAGTTTTCAATAAAATTTTCCATAAAATCCATTTTACCCCTCCTATCCAAAAAGTAATATTATACCTACAACACAAAATATTATTAACAGTCCAGTAATTACAATAATAAAATAAAATTGAGCATTTTCTTTTATTTGATTTTTTTCTACTGGATCATGTTCATCAATTAAAACAGGAGTTCTTTTTTTAAATTCTGCTTCGTTAAAATCATCACGTGTCTTAGCGACCTCATACTTTAATTGTTTAGCACAACCATCAGTAATATTAACAAAAGATATGGAATCATTATCATCATTTCTTAAAAGACAATTATAATTATTAACATTCTCTATAATATTAATTGAAACTTTTTTATAACGTTTAGTAAATTCTTTAACTAAAGTAAATAAAACATTATTTTGAAATGGTTTCGTATTATTAAATTGTTGAGCATAGACAAGTCTTTTAGTAACACCTATCGTACTTATCGCTTTAGCACTACATATTTTATCAGTACTATCCATGGCAAATTCTATTATTACTCCATGCTCTTTATCAAGTAAACTGATAACTTTATTTACATAATCAAGATACTGTTCACCAATAGTTAAAGTTTTTTTCTTTTGAACATTTACAAATTGTTGTTGAACTTCATTTACTAATTCTTTACTAGGAACTTGCCTAGAAACAGGTAAAACTTTATCTACTATAACAGTCCCAGTATTATCTATCTTATACTTTTTCTTAGTCTCATCACTTACTAAAGTATCCCCTTCCAAATGAGCTTTACCATGAGTTACTGGATCTACAAGTTCTACAACAAAACCACTTTCAGTAACTCCAAAAACACGTTTAGTTTTCAAATTTTGAAAAGTACCATCCTTAGTTAATTTTAACTCTTCGCCAGTATCCGGATCTACAAGAGGTATTACTTGACAACCATAAATTTCCCCATTATTCATATAATCTCTCCCTAACTAAAATTAAACATCAACCATCCTGGTTTAAATATAAGTAATATTCCAATAATCAGTAATAAAATTCCTCCAATTAAATGTGAATATTTACTATATTTAGTAGAAATACCAGAAAGTTTCATCGTCGTCATTGCGATTGCAAAAATAATTATATCATCTATCAAAAAGAATAAAATATAAATTAACGTATATATAAATGATAAAAAGGCTGGAACTTTATTTAAAGTTAAAAGCTCCGTAAATACAAGTGGAAGTCCAGCAGAACAAGCAAGTTCAATTAAATTAACAGAAATAGCTAAAGCGATAACTCCACCTAAGGCAAGCCATAAACTCTTCTCTGCTGTAAATTTTTTAATCCGTGCAAAAATTTTCTTACGCTTATTATCATCGACAACTTCACATCCAGATTCATTTGCCTTAAAATAATTATATAGATTTACAATTCCTAAAACAACAGCTACTAAAGCAATTAAATTTCTTAAAAATATAGATGTCGAAATACTTGTTGTAATATTAAAAATAGAAAACATAACTACTAAATACATCAGTGCTGAAGTAATTAAAAAACTAAGTCCTAAAATCCACATTCTTTTTCTATTTTTCATTCCTATTAAAGTACTTATTAAAAATAATAATACCCACATCGCACAAGGATTAAATCCATCTACAAGTCCTATTACAACAGCCGCAAGGGGAATAGATAACTTACTTACATTTATCTTTCCAACAAAAGGCATAGAAATCATTGTATCAGTTTTCTTTTTCTCTTTTCTTTCTTTATTAGATTTTAATTCTCTACTTTTTCCCTTTTTGACTAAAGATACAACATCAGTATAATTCCCATTACTATTTTTTTCAATACTATTTTCAAATTCACTATTACTAGCTTCACTATATCCTTTAAAATAATCTTCTCCAATAACAGTAAATGGTACTCCACTTACTTCTGTTCCTAATTCTTTGGCTACATCATTCATAAGTCTTTTATTATTAAAATCATACCAAACTTCATATTCTTTAATTTTTAAATTATCATATTTATCTTCTAATGTATCTAAATATTTTTCTTCTTCTGCACAATGAGGACAACCATCACCATGAAAGAAATATAAAGTTACTTTTTCTTTGGCATAACAAGACGATATATTAAAGAAAAAACCTACTAATAAAACTATTAATATTTTTAAACTTCTTTTCAATTTAACCACCTAACTTATCTATTATATCTATTATTTTATCACGTTTTACTTCTCCGACAAGTCTTTCCACTTCTTTTCCATTTTCCGAAAGAAAAATCATAACTGGTAAAACATTACCCGGATTATATTTTATAGCTTCATCGTGTTCCATATCATAATCTATATTTATAACTTCAATATTTTTTTCTTTTTCTATTTCTTTAAAAACTTTATTCATAACGAGACAAGCACTACACCATATAGCATTTATTTTAATTATTTTCATAAAGTTCACCTAATTCATTAATAACATCTTTTAAAGCTTCAACAAATTTTAAAATTTCTTCCTCACTAGTTAAATGTGAAAGACTGATTCTAATACTATGTAAAGCACGTTCTTCATCGTTTGTGATTGCTAAAACCGAAAGTGAAGGACTAGAAATGCTTGTCGCACATGCAGTTTGGGTAGAGATATAAACATCTTTTTCCTCTAAAGCATGAAGTAATGTCTCTGGTCTGATCTTTGCAACACTAATATTGACAATATGTGGTATAGAATAATTATTACTATTTATTACCACTCCTTCAATTTTATTTAATTCTTCTTTTAATAAATTAGAAATATTTTCAACATATTTTATATTGTCTTCTAAAGGTTCTACTGCCAAACGTAAAGCTTTAGACATCGAAACGATAAGTCCTAAAGCTGGTGTTCCACTTCTATAAATAGTAGTTGACTTTCCGCCATGAATAAGTGGATCTATATCGATACTTTCTTTTTTAATAAGAGCTCCGATACCTTTAATACCATAAAATTTCTGAGCAGAAAAACTAGCAAGATCAACATTTTCTAAACTAACATCGACTTTACCCAAACTTTGAGTAATATCAGAATGAAAGAAAGCATTAGAATTCTCATGTATAAGACGTCCAATTTCATCTATATCTTGTTTAATACCAACTTCACTGTTGACACTAGCAACACTTACTAAAATAGTATCCTCACGAAGTAAATTTTTAAGGGACTCTAAATCAACTCTACCATCTTCTAATATATCTACAAAATCAACATCAAATCCCAAATTTTCTAAAAATGAAATAGGAGCGATAACAGAAGAATGCTCTAACTTAGTAGTAATAATATGACGACCTCTTTTTTGATATCTAAAACATATTCCTTTAATCGCAGTATTATTAGCTTCACTTGCCCCACTAGTATATATAACTTCACTGGGCTTAACCTTTAAAATCGAAGCTATTTGTTTTGTTGCTGCCTCTATTAATTCATGACTTCTAACCCCAAGTTTATGATGCGAATTAGGATTACCAATAAACTTTTTAGTAGCCTTAACAAAACTATCTAAAACCTCATCATTCACAGGAGTTGTAGCCGAATAATCTAAATATATCATCATATCACCACTTTCTTTTAAATTATACCAAAAAATAAAAGACTATTCCAGTCCAAATAGTCTTTTTTCTAATTAAATTCTATTTCTTTTTGTGAAAACACATCATCACACAAGACACTTTTTATACATTTAACTACAATTCCTACTAATAAAAGAGCTACGACTCCCCAAATAAATTCTATCCACCAAGGTGTTGCTTTACAGCCATCTATAAAATTATAGTGAACAAAATTATTACAAGAAGTACTAGTTTTAATTAAATTTTTACTAGCATTGTAAAGGAGTATATATGATACTTCAAAATAAAATAAATACATACCTCTTCTAGCGTGTTCTAAAACATAGACAGAATCTATTTTAAAGATATAAACAAGTGGAGCGAAAATATAAGCAACTACAGCCCAAAATTTATTATCTTTTTCTAATGCTTCATCGATGTTTTCAATTAAAATATTATTATTCTTAAATTTTAAAATTATTCGATCTTTTTGCTTTTTCTTATTTACTTTTTTCATAACTTTAATCTTTCCAAGTAAATTAGCTTTTCGAAGAACGTTTTTTTCTGAATTATTTATTTTCATTTCCTGTGTTAAAACTTCTCTTTTTAAAACATTTTTATCAGATGATAAAATTCTTAATTTCCTTTGTTTTTTCATAATCTATCTACCCCTTAACAACATTTCGCCCATATTATAACACAAAACAAAAAATTTTGCACGCTTTTTTACTATTTATATGAAAAAAATAAGAAAAAATTAACTATTAACCCTAAAATTTTTAAATATTTTAAAATTAAAAACAAAAAAATAGAAAATTAATTCTATTTTTGTAATCTTTCTATAAACATTTTAGAAACTATCGAAGCAGTATTATCATCGACATCAAAAAGTCCAAGTTCTTTACCATTCATCTTACATTCCATTACAATGAATTCATTTTGTTTAACGGACTCATTATCTTTATCACATTCAACACTAAATATAAACATTCTATTATCATATGTTAATTCATCTAAAACATATAGACTTTCTCCACTTTTTGTCTCAACCATTTTATCTTTCATAAATTTATACCTCTTATTCTATTTTTTTATACCAGCTTTAACAGCTTCTTCTGCAACCCAAGCAAGATCTTCTCCATTTGCATTTACAAGATCTACCATACGTCCATTAGGTGTATCTAAAACACGTCTTACAATAGCATCTCCATAATGTCCTTCTAAAGGCTTTAATGGACCAGATGCCATATCGGAACTATCATAAACAGCATCAAGATTATCAAGATTCCAATGAGAACCAGGATCTACTGTATTAGAAGGAGCTGGTTGAGTTGGTTGTTGTGGTGCTGAAGTTGGATTAGAATTTGAATTTTTCATACTACTACTATCAACACTAGCTGTATTGTTTTGTGGTATAAAATTCTTCACAATATTTCCAGCTGCATAACCTAAAGCTGTTCCATTGACAAACCAATTCCAAGTTTGATTTTTAGTATTACCAGTAACAACAGAAACACTCTTTTTAACCCAAGTTGGTATTTCTTTTTTTATTTTATCAATAAAAGTTGGTACAGTCTTAGGTTTTCCATCTTCTCCTACAATAATATTTCCATTTTCATCTGTTTGGTAATTTTTCTTCTTTTCATTATACTTAGTTAAAATCCAATTAGTTCCATTAACTACTTTTGTGGCAAGGTTGACAGTAGCAACTGCAGTAAAGGCAGCAGCAACTACAGGTCCACCCGCAGCAGTTAAAGCAACTCCTGCTCCAAGACCAAATCCAGCTGCACCAGCTAACCACTTATACTTTCCACTATTTCTTTGTTCTCTTTCATTAGTATCCTCACGACTAGTATCAATTACATCAGTACTAGGAACATTAGTGTTCGTAACTGCCGGTAAACCACTATTAATTTCAGTATCTTTAGAATTATCCATTACATCAACACTAGGAACATTAGTATTTGTAACCGCCGGTACATCGACAACTTGATTTGTTGATACCATACTAGTAGTAGGTTCTTGCTTTATTATATTTTCTTTATTAATATTATTATTTTTATCAATTCCTTTTAACATTTTAGTATAATAATCATTTAAAAACTTAATGTAATCTTCTTCACTTTCATCATGTTTTCTATCTCTTGGTTTTCTAATAGTAGTTCCTTCGATATATTCATCTTTACCATCTTCTCTTTCAGTATTTATCATACTATTAAGTGTTTTAACATCATCATACCTAGATTCCATTAATTTAAAAACTTCTTCTTTTTGTTGAGCTGTTTCTGGAGAATCATTAATGGTTTTATCAGGATGAATATCTTTACTCAAGTTTTTAAAAGCAACTTTTAACGCATCATATTTACTATCTAACTCTTTATATAAATTTTCAATTCTTTCTTGTAATTCTTTATTATCAGGATCATTAAATAAACTAGTCTCAGCACTTTTTAAAGCACTTATAGTATTTTTATATTCTTCACACATTATTCTATAAGTATTTATATTCTCATTCATAATTAGATAACCTCCTATTTTAACTAAAAACTCCAATTAATTGGACATATTATAACACAATTTCTACAAAAAATCAATTACTCGCTTTCTCCATGTTCTTTTTGGACTTCACTTATCATTGCATTTAAATTATTTTGAAATATAGGTAATAATCTATTAAGTAAATCTTCATCATCTACCATTTGAAGTCTTCCTAAATCATCATTTCTAAATACACGCAATTCATTCATAATAGGATTATCATTCTCATCATATTTACTCGCAATACCATATTTAGTATCATTATCAAAAATCACATTTAAAACAACATATCGTGATCCATCATAAACTAAAGTACTATCCTCTTCAATAATCACTTTATCACCTCTAATTTCATACTATCAAAACTAATAAAAAAAATCAATTAAAGTATTATCTAAAACCAAATAAACTGTCAACTTGTTACATTTAACTAAACTCTACTCTCTCTTTTAAATACAATTTTCCCATAGTTCATTATAAAAATTTTATTTCATAAAAAAACACTAAAAGTGTTAAATTAAGAAAAATAATTCTATAAATACTCCTACAAATGCTCCAATTAAATATAAAAGACTTAATATAAAAATATTTTCTTTTAAATTTTTATTAGCTTTAAATAATACTAATAAAGCAATCCCACTTCCAGTTAAAAGTCCCGCAAGAAGGGAAGCAAAAGAAATAATATTACTTAAATATAATTCCGTTAAAATAACACTAGAAGCACAATTAGGAATAAGTCCAATTAAACTTGAAATAAATGGTGCAAAAATACTTTCTTTTAAGAATAAATCTTTAAGTGTATCTTCTCCAATATAATATATTAAACCATTAAGTATAAATGTAAAAATAAATATAAATAAAGTAATATTTATCGTATGTCTAAGAGAAGAAATTACTACTCCTTTACGACAATTACAATGTTCTTCTTCACAAAAATGTTTAATATTCTTTTTTACTATCTTATTACTATAATTTAAGAAAAGATCTATTAACATTCCAAAAACAATTCCAATTATTACTTTAGTAAGTACTATTAAAAAGATAAGTTTTATATCAACATGTTGAGAAAAAAGGATTAAAACCATTTCATCAGAAGTTGATAAGTAAATAGAAATAAGTGTTCCTAAAGTAATAATTCTCGTAGCATATAAATTACTTGCGAGTACTGAGAAACCACATTGTGGTATCGCTCCAAATAAAGATCCAATAATCGGTCCATATTTCCCAGCATTCTCAATTTTTGTTTTACTTTTCTGACTAACTTTATGTTCAATATATTCTATTATTAAAAAAGCAACAAACAAAAAAGGAAGTAATTTTACAGTATCAAATATTGTATCTACTAAAATTTCTTTCATTATCTCACCTTTTTATTCGAAAAAATTATTTTTTATCAATCATAATAAGTGGTACGAACATTTCTTCTTCAGTAATACCCGCAGGCATTGCTTTAACCTCATCATCGGCTTTTGCAAAATATTTATCAGATATTGCCACAGCAATATAATCTCCAACAGGATCTTCAAGTAAAGAGTGATCAGTTCCCGTTCCAAAAACATCCTTAGACTTAGCTTCATTCTTAGAAATTAAGATAAAGTCATTAGCAAAATATCTAACAAAAGATTGTTCAAAATCTAATTTCTTACCATCTTTAATAAAGAAATGACAACAACGTTGTTCTACTAAAGCTTCTTTTTCTAACATATTATAAATTTCTCTATAAAGACTAAGTATTAATGGTTTAGCTTCTAAATATCCGTGATTAGAAACAACAAATACGACCGTATCAGATAATTTCTTTGTAAACTTTTCTATCTTTGTCTCAATACTTTTTAATTCTTTAATAGCTTCTTTACTATCATAACCAAATTTAACAATTATATCATCTAATTCCTTATAATCAGCATAAATATATTTATTACCTTTTTTTTCAAGTAAAGTTTTTATCTTTGTAAGTAAATCATCTAAATCTTTATATTTTTTACCATAATCACGTGAAAATTCATAAGCACGTACAGTTTTTCTTTCATTAAGTTTATTAACGATAATTTCCTCATCGATAGAATCTAACTTATCTAAAGAAATATCCTCATTTATAACCCCATGTTCAATAGGATTAAGTCCTGTTCTCAAAGTCATATTAGAAGCATAATTAGAAGCAGGAAAAACACTACTAAGCTCATCTATTTTATTATTTCTTAGAAAACTATTATCTTTAAGATTTCTCTTTAAAAAGTTAGCTCCCATTCCTCTAACATTAATAACTACAATATTCTGATATTTTTTTTGTTTTAATTTCCTATTCAAATTATCAAGTATTTCATGATTAACTTCAAGTCCCAAACTAGTCTCAATTGTGTTCATAAAAGTTGTCAAACAATGATCATAATTTGCAAAAGTCTTTTTCATAAAAATTCCTCCACTATCACTCTTATACTCATAATATCACATAAAAAGCAATATGTAAAATCAAAATAAAGAAAAGAACTTTTAAAAAGTCCTCTTATTTTTTCTTTACATATACTTTTTCTGCTACTTCATTATAAGCATTTTCAAAACATTCTCTTACTTTTAAAGAATCATCAATTAACTTATTAATTTCTTCTAATAACTTAGTCTTTAATTCTAACTTTTCTTTTTCATTATTCATAACCTTTCCTCCTTGCTAAAAAATTCTTTCTATATTATTATTTTTTAAATCTAATTTATGAACACTTCCATAAATAATATTATATGTATATTAATAAACTAGTCAAGAAGTTTTACTATTCCCAAACCCAATTTTCAATATAAGGAATATCTTTTCCATATTCTCCAATATAATTTTTATGATACTCTAACATCTCGTTGCACCATTTAATAAGACTTTCCTTTTCTTTTAAATCACCTAATTCTTCTAAAGCAGCAATTACTAGATTAAATCTATCTATTTTATTTTGTACTCTAATATCAAATGATGTGGTAATAGTTCCTTCTTCTTTATAACCATGGACATGTAAATTACGATTTTTTCTTTTATAAGTAAGTTGATGAATAAGTGATGGATAACCATGGAAATTAAAAATAATAGGTTTATCAGTAGTAAAAATTTCATCATATAAATCATCTTCTAAACCATGAGGATGTTTATCGTGGGACTCTAATTTCATAAGATCAACAACATTTACTACTCTAATACGTAAATAAGGAATATTTTTTCTTAAGATATCTACTGCTCCTAGGCACTCTAAAGTTGGCGTCTCTCCAGCACAAGCCATAACAATATCAGGTTCTCCTTGGTCGTTTGAAGCAAAAGACCAGACGCCAATTCCCTTCGTACAATGAAGTTTTGCTTGCTCTTTATTTAACCATTGTGGACGAGGATGCTTACTAGCAATTACTACATTTATATAATTTTTACTGTTTAAAACATGATCCATACAACTTAAAAGACAATTAGTATCAGGTGGTAAATACATTCTTACTATATCAGCTTTTTTAGTAACTAAATGATTTAAAAAACCTGGATCTTGATGTGTATAACCATTATGATCTTGTTGAAATACATGTGATACTAGTAAAAAGTTTAATGAAGCAATATCACGTCTCCAAGGAATACTATGACATACTTTCAACCATTTTGCATGTTGACTAACCATCGAATCGATAATTCTAATAAAAGCTTCATAACTATGAAAAATACCATGACGTCCCGTTAAAATATAGCCTTCAAGCATACCTTCACATAAATGTTCAGATAAATAAGAATCCATTACTCTTCCGTTACTCGAAAGAAACTGATCACTTTCTAAAATAGGCATATTCCATAATCTTTTTTCAACATCAAAAATATAATTAAGTCTATTAGAAAGTGCTTCATCAGGACCAAAAATCCGAAAGTTTTGACTTTCTTCATTAAGCTTAAATACATCTTTTAAATACTTACCTAAATTAATCGTATCTTGACTGACTAAGCTACCTGGCCATAAAAAGTCTAAAGTATAATTTTCCCAAGCTGGTGTTTTTAACTTTTTAAATAAAATTCCTCCATTGGCATGTGGATTTGCTCCCATACAAAGATCGGGCCTAGGTACTATTTTTAGAACCTTTGGAGCGATACTTCCATCTTCTAAAAACAATTCTTCAGGATGATAACTTTTAAGCCACTTATTTAAAACTTCTAAGTTTTCAAGATGATTACGATCTACAACCAGTGGTATTTGATGACTTCTAAAACTATTTTCAACAGGATTCCCTTCTACTTCTTTTGGACCCGTCCATCCTTTAGGAGTCGTGAGTACAATTAAAGGGTATTTATGATAAGTACCTGTTTTTATTTTTCTAATATCTACAAGTACTTTTTCTAATGTTGCCGCCATAACTTCGTGAAGCCTTAAAGCTTCACTACCATTTACAAAATATACTTTATAACCAAGACCTGTAAAAAAACTATTGATATCTTCTTCACTCATTCTTCCAAACACAGTTGGATTAGCAATCTTATAACCATTACGATGAAGTATAGGTAATACTACTCCATCAGTTTTTTTATTTAAAAATTTATTTATATTCCAACTTGTTGCAAGGGGAGCTGTTTCAGCTTCTCCGTCTCCAATAACACACGCTACAATCAAAGAAGGATTATCAAGTACTGCTCCAGCAGCATGAGCAAGACTATAACCTAACTCTCCTCCTTCATTAATAGACCCAGGTACTTCAGGCGCAACATGAGAAGAGACTCCTTTTGGAAAACTAAACTGTTTAAATAACTTCTTCATCCCCTTTAAATCCTGTGTAATTTCAGGATAAAAACGACTGTAAGTTCCATCTAAATAGTTATTAGCAATCATCGCTTCTCCACCATGTCCAGGTCCAGATATATACAACATATTTAAATTATATTTTTTTATAATTCTATTTAAATGAGCATAAATAAAATTTTGTCCTGGTGCCGTTCCCCAATGTCCAACGACATTAGGTTTAATATCATCTATTGATAATTCTCTTTTTAAAAGAGGATTATCAAGTAAATAAAGTTGCCCCAAAGACAAATAATTACACGCTCTAAAATATGCATCAATTTCTAATATTTCTTCTTGTGATAAAACAAACATATATCATACCCCTTATCCTTTATCATTATATAATAAAATTAATTAAAAAGGAAGTAGTAAACTCCCTTTTTAACTAATTCTCAAAGTATTTAAAACTTCTTCTACATAGTCATCTGTAAAATATTTTTTATCTCCATTAAATACAAATATATAAGACTTATTATCCTTTAAAACAACTACTTGAAGATATCTATTATTACCTTTATTAGTCTCATAACTATAACCCATATAATCTCCACTAACAAGATTCATTTGCTTAACACAAGGAAGTAAAGATACAAAATAGTCAAGAGCAAAATTCTCTTTTAACTCAGATACTGGAGTAAACAAATCAGTTTTAGTATTTCTTCTACTTCTTAAAAATCTAAATAAATCGACATCATTTTTTATATTATTTTCATCGATTATCTTTTTCTTATCTATCCCTTTTAATCTTCTATCACTATCTTCTTTAATAAATTTATCTATATAAGTATCACTTATTGCAATATGAAAACTATTTTTACTTTTTTGTTGTCGATACCAAACTCCATCTTTACTATGTTCTTGATCAAGTAAAAAGTCTTTAAAATAATTCTTTACTTTAACATTTTTATATTCTACTACATCATCATCTAATTTAGTATCATCAATTCTAATAGAAATACCATCTTGAAAGTAAAGTCCTTTATATATATCTTCATAATCACTTGGAAGAGAATATAACATTTTATTATGTATATCATAATAGAATAAATTAAAACTTTTATATAAAACATATCCAAGAATAATTAAAAGAACAATTATTAAAACTCTCTTTCCAGTTTTAGGAACTGAATTATCATAATCTTTCTTTTTTTTATCTTTTTTCTTTTTTACTTTTTCTTTTTTGGGCTTTTTTTTATTAATCTTAATATCAAAATTTTCTTCGGTTAATAAATCATTAGTTTTTCCTCTCATATCTATTCTCCTATCACTAAAGTACTTAAAATATATTTAAGATACTCTTCACTTATTAAATCATCACCATAAAACGTTAAAGTATATCTCTTTTTATTTTTTAAGATATTGACAGTTTTATAATCTTTATTATTAAAAATATAACCTGTAAACTTACCATCGATAATAGTCATATTAAGACTTAAAGGAACAGTTGTATTAACAAAGAATTTACAAGCATAATTCTCTTGCATTTTAGATAATTTATCATTGATTTTATTATCTTTATTTTGAAATTTTTTAACATATTTAAATAAATCTAAATCATTTTCTATATTATTATCTTTAATAAGTTTATTTCTATTAACAGTCTTATACCAATAATTATCTATCCCATCTATTTCTAAACTAGATTTAAATAAATCTTTATAAGTAGAAAACTTTCCAATAAATAAACTACTTTTTATTTTCTTTTTATCTTTATCACTATAAAGTATATATTGTTTAATTTTATTCTTTTTATCTTCTTTTAACTCATAATCTTTAAAATCATTTCTAATTTTAATATCTTCTACTTCTAAATAATCTTGAACATCTTCTAAATTATCTATTGTAATAGAACTAACTACATTTAAACTTTTATAAGCTTTATCTTTTTTAGAATAATTATTATAAACACTAAATACATTAAAAGTAAATACTTTATAAAAAAGATAAACAAATATTACTATTAATATAATACCAATAAGATATTTAACTTTCTTATTCATATACTATCCCTCAAATCGTTTTATATTTTACAACATAATAAAAACTTTTACAAGTAAATTATCTTAAGAATATTATACCTCAAATTATAAAGTATTTCTATTATATTTTTTCCCTGTTTAGTAGTTATTGTAAAATTTATAATCACATAAAAAAAGTTAGAAATTATTCCAACTTTATTTTATCTCAATTAAATCTTTATCCTTATCATAATAAACTTTTATAGTATCACCAAATTTAACTTCATTATTAATTATCTTCTTTGCAAGTATCGTTTCTAAAGTTCTACCGACAAGTCTTTTAAGTGGTCTTGCCCCAAAAGCTTCGTCATAACCATTATCGATAAAATAATCTTTTGCACCACGATCAAGTTCTATTTTTAAATTTAGATTACTAAGTCTTTGCTCTATCTCAGAAATAATCTTATCAAGTATTAAGTAAAGTACCTCTTTAGTAAGTTTATGAAATACTATAACTTCATCTACTCTATTAATAAACTCCGGTTTAAAATAACGTTTAAGTTCACTATCTATTTTATCTTCTTCATGATTTAAAACAAGATCACTTCCGATATTAGAAGTCATGATAATAATCGTATTTTTAAAGTCTACTGTTCGTCCATTAGAATCAGTTATACGACCATCATCAAGTATTTGCAGTAATAAATTTAAAACTTCAGGATGAGCTTTTTCTACCTCGTCAAATAACACTATACTGTATGGATTACGACGAACAGCTTCAGTTAATTGTCCTCCTTCTTCATATCCTACATATCCTGGTGGAGAACCTATCAAACGAGATACAGAATATTTTTCCATATATTCACTCATATCAATTCTAACCATATGTGACTCATCATCAAAAAGTTCGGAAGCAAGACTTCTTGCAACTTCAGTTTTACCTACTCCAGTAGGACCGAGAAATATAAATGAACCAATAGGTCTTTTTGGATCTTTAATTCCACTACGACTTTTAATTATCGCATCACTGACAAGTTTTAAAGCCACACTTTGACCCATTACTCTTTTAGACAAGTTATCCTCTAACTTCAAAAGCTTTTCTCTTTCACTATTTAAAAGTTTAGAAACAGGAATATTCGTCCATTTAGAAATAACTACCGCAATATCATCACTACCTACTTCATCACTTAAAATCTTATTCTTACTTGCACGTCTTATTTCACTTAATTCTTTTTCCAAACTAGGAATTACTCCATGTTTAACTCTCGCAGCAGTCTCTAAATCATATTTACTCTCAGCATCACTAAGTTCAAATTTAGCTTTTTCTAATTCCTCTTTCTTTTGTTTTAATCTTTCATTAAATTGTTTTTCATTATCCCAATCTTCTTTAAACTTAGCTTCCTTTGCTTTTAAGTTTTTTAATTTATCATCTATTTCAGCACGTCTTTTTAAAGATATTTCATCTTTTTCTTTTTTAATAGCTTGTTTTTCTATTTCGAGTCTCATTATTTGACGAGTTAAATTGTCAAGTGCAGTTGGTACTGAATCCATTTGGACACGGATTGTTGCGCAAGCTTCATCTACTAAATCGATAGCTTTATCAGGTAAAAATCTATCAGTTATATAACGATTAGAAAGTGTAGCAGCAGAAACTAAGGCTTTATCAGTTATACTAACTCCATGATGTATTTCAAATCTTTCTTTTAAACCACGAAGAATAGTGATAGTATCTTCGACATTAGGTTCTTTAACCATTACTTTTTGAAAACGTCTTTCTAAGGCTCCATCTTTTTCGATAAATTTACGATACTCATTTAATGTTGTCGCTCCAATCACATGGATTTCACCACGCGCTAAAGCAGGTTTTAAAATATTTGAAGTATCCATTGCTCCTTCGACAGCACCACTACCAACTATCATGTGTACCTCATCAATAAACATGATAATTTGTCCTTCACTTTTTTTAATCTCTTCGATTATTTTTTTAAGTCTTTCTTCAAACTCTCCTCTATATTTTGCTCCAGCTACTAAACTAGCCATATCAAGTTCCCATATCTCTTTATCTTTTAAAGATGATGGCACATCTCCTTTGACAATTCTTTGAGCAAGACCCTCAACTATTGCTGTTTTCCCAACACCAGGTTCTCCAATTAATACAGGATTATTTTTAGTTTTTCGAGAAAGAACTCTCGTAATATTTCTAATCTCTTCATTACGTCCGATAATAGGATCAGTCTTACGAGTTTTAACATCACTAACTATATTACGTCCATACTTTTCTAAAACATTTTCTTCTTGCTTTTCATTAAACATTTTACCCCTCCTTTAAGCACTTGAGTAGAACGAGTGCTAAAACAAATTCTTAGAAAATAGAACTTATCGTTCTATTTTGCCATTATCTCACTTATCAAATTAGAAAGCTCGACAGGATCTTCTACTGGAAGTCCTTCGATTAAGCAAGCTTCATTATAAAGTATTTTTGCATATTTTAATAATTCATCTTTATCGTTTTTATAAAGTTTCTTAATCTTATCTGCAATCTTATGATTTTTATTAATCTCTAATATCTTTTCCGATTTAATATTCTCATCAGTAGGCATTGCATTAATAACTTTTTCCATTTCGATAGAAACTTCTCCACGAGATGTAAAACATACTGGATGTTTTTTTAGTTTATTTGTAAATCTAACCTCACATACATCTAAATTATCTTTTAAAAAGTCAAGTAATTCTTTATGTTCATCATTTTCTTTTTTAATTTTTTCTTTTTCTTTATCACTTTCTAAATCAAGTTTTCCATCACTGACATTTTTAAAGCTTTTCTCATCATATTTCATTAATGTATTAAGACAAAATTCATCTACGTAATCAGTTAAATATAATATATCATAATCTTTATCTTTAACTTGTTCTACTTGTGGAAGTTTATCGATTGCCTCGACACTATTACCACTAGCATAATATATTTCAGTTTGATCTTTTTTCATACCTTTAACATATTCACTTAAAGTAATATTCTTTTTATTCTTAGCTGAATAAAACATTAATAAATCTTTAAGTTTATCTTTATTCATACCGAAATTATTGTAAACTCCAAACTTAAGTCCTGTACCGAATGCTTCATAAAATTTATTGTAAGTTTCTCTATCTTCTTTAAGCATTTTTAAAAGTTCTTTATTTATTTTATTTTCGATGTTTTTAGCAATTATCTCAACAGTTTTAGTTTGTTGTAACATTTCACGTGATATATTAAGTGATAAATCTTCAGTATCGACAACTCCTTTAATAAAACTAAAGTAATCAGGAACAAGTTCTTTACACTTATCCATAATCATTACTCCATTAGAATATAAAGCAAGTCCTTTTTCATAATCTTTATTATAAAAATCATAAGGTACTTTACTAGGTATAAATAGTATCGCTTTATAACTAGTCATTCCTTCAACTGATGTTGTAATAACTTTTAGTGGATCATTAAAGTCATAGTATCTATCTTTATAAAAGGAATTATACTCATCATCAGTAACTTCTCCGGCAGGCTTTTTCCATATAGGAACCATACTATTTAATGTTTGTACTTCACGTACATCTTCATACTCATCTTTACTTCCTTCTTTAAGTTTTCTAGTTAAACATTCCATCTTAATTGGATAAGATATATAATCAGAATATTTTTTAACAAGTTCATTAATTTTATATTCATCTAAATAATTAGAATAATTCTCATCATCAGTATCATCTTTTAAGTAAAGAGTAATACTTGTACCACGAGTATCTTTAGTACTTTTTTTAATAGTATACCCATCTACTCCATCACTGATCCAAATATAAGAATCTTCATCATCTTTTTTAGAATCTACTTCTATTTTTTTACTAACCATAAAAGCAGAATAAAAACCTACTCCAAATTGCCCAATAATATCTACTCCATCTTTAGGATCTTTATCCATCATTTCTTTAAAAGCAAGAGTTCCACTTTTAGCGATAGTTCCTAAATTAGTTTCTAGTTCTTCTTTATTCATTCCACAACCATTATCAGATATAGTTATACTTCTCTTATCTTTATCAAGAGAAAGTTCTATTTTTAAAGTATTTTTTCTAACTTTAATCTTTTTATCAGTAAGTGATTGATAATAAAGTTTATCTAGTGCATCACTAGCATTAGAAATAAGTTCTCTTAAGAATATATCTTTATTAGTATAAATAGAATGAATCATTAAATCTAATAATCTTTTTGATTCAGATTTAAATTGTTTTTTCACAAATATCATCTCCCACCAAATGTTATAACACCTATTCTAGCAATTGTCAATAGAGAGTGCTAAAAAAATATTTTTTTAAAATTTATACAAGACTTTTCAAAACTTTTTTGTTATAATCTCAAATTTAACACTTTTATAAAGACAAAACCTCTCTAACCCTTTGTATATAAGAGTTTGAGAGGTTTTTAATAT
>CANQVR010000015.1 GCA_947627375.1 uncultured Bacilli bacterium
AAACAAACATTAAGCTAGATAAAACAAATTTCTTTTTCATACTTTTTCTCCTTTCTACTTTACTTGCTTTTTCACAAAACAAATAAAATGATTTCATAATTATATTATATAATAGTACCCCCCCCCCACGTCAATTTAAATCTTTATTTTTTTATTACTTTACATTGATAACAAAAAAAGAAATTATCAAAATGCAAAACTTATATTTGGTTTTGATAACTTCTAATCAATTTATATTTATTAAAATATACACGTTGATAATACTTGATACTACCTGTTTTTTATTCTCTATTTCAATTTTTTTATAGTGTCATTCCCTATTAATTTTAAGGTAATATTATATTTAAAATTGAATGAGCATAAGGAAAATGCCACCACTTTTTTAATACTCTTTGATTTACAAAGAAAAAAAGTGATGTCTTACTATTTTTGCACTTGCAAAAATGACACTATTTCAATTAGGGAATGACACTATTAAATGATTTATTCTTTTTTATTATGGCAAAAATTACGACACTAAAATTAATAGGGAATGACACCACCTATACTGATTGCATTAAAACTATGACACTACTACACACAATTTAATATCATAATGTCATTTTTATATAATATTTTATTTCTTATTATTTTATAGTTTGATATAATATTAATTAGTGAGATAAATAGTAATTTGTGTGAGTAAAAAAAGACTTGGAACTTAATTAAGATTCCAAGTTTTTAACATAATAAAGAATAAGCAAAATCATATATTTTTATTTATAATTCTGTTTTCAATAATCCTGCATTATTAAACATCATATATGCGACTCTAATCCCAATATAGAGCATTTGTTTTTCATATTTTAACTCCAATTCATCTCTATACTCTATCCATTTGATTAGATCTTTAATATCTTCTGTATTTAATGGTATAACTTGTTTTTCATAACAGACCGTATCAAGATTTTTATTATTTGTTACAAGTTCACATTTTTCAGTACGCATTTTTACAAAATCCTTATCCTTTTTACATAATTCTTTAAAGGCTATATTAACTATTGATAATAAATCATCATTAAATAATTCATTTAAACTCATTTCTCTTTCCATATTTTAATTCTCCTTTTACATATTAATTAAATGATTTTAATAATTACCCCCCTTTAATTTCTCTAGGAACACCTTGTTCCTATTTCGATACTTTAATTAATAAATGAGATACAATAGTAATAGATAAATTTAATTGGAAGTGGGTGATTGTATATGAAGATTATTGCAAATAAATGCACACCAGAAGAAATAAGTAAGTTACTTCGTGAATCCACTAAATTGACACAAGATGATTTTGGTAAGTCAATTAATCGGACTGGTAGAAGTATTAGAATGCTTGAATCTGGTGAAAGACATTTAACGGTAGATACTTTAATCCAAATATGTAACACTCACAACATAAAATTTATTTTAGAGAAAGAAGAAAATTAGCAAACTTCTTTTTTTTTACTTTTGTATCTACAACACATATAATTTATACCAATTATCACCTCCAATTAAAACCAAAGAAGTAGCACTATTTACCTAACTACTTCTTTAATTTATTATAAATTTACCATAGTAAAAAAGTCAATAAAAAATGAAGTAAATCTATTAAATAAGTTCTTTAATCTAATAGTGCATAAGCAAAATCATATACATTTAAGTTTTTATTTACTAATTCATTAAGGTTATGGTCTTTAAAATCAATATTATAGATATTAAATAACATTTCAATTAAAAACTTTTTCTTATCAATACCACCAAATAATGAATAATCAGCAAGTAACATTACTAAATGTTTTCTATTTGCCATACATTCTAATACTTTTTTATAGTTAGGATCTATTGTTCCTAACACTTCTTTTAATAAAGTAATAAAACTATCTACTTCATAATCAAGACTTGTATTAGGATATTCTAGTAAATATATTGCAAGTCTTAATTTATCAGTATCTTTTAAAAAATCAAAATGTTTAAATAGTTCTTTTACTTTTTCTGAATTGTGGTCTAATAACATATTTATTCCTCCTTTCTCAAATAAGCCATTTAAAAGACTTTTGTTTTATCTACTAATAGTTGATTAAGTCTTATTGTAAAACTCCAATATGAGCCTTTTAAATACCTTTAAATTTGTTTTTTCTTCTATTTATTAATCACTCAATAAAAAGGAAAAGTCAAGATGTTTTTTTATTTTTTACAAACTCATTTCATAATCGTCTTTATTTTTCTTTTTATGGTGTTGTGTTTTCATATAACTTGGTATTTTAGCATAGTCAAATAACTCATCTTCTTTTGTTGTTCCTTTTGAAATATTATATACATCATTACTATTAAAATCTTCATTATCATAATAACCTTTTATTTCCCCTGTTGTACGTTCTTTTGTCTTATCATTACCTATTTGTAATAATTCTCTTAAAAACCTTTTTATTACATCAAGTATAATAGATATATAGTCTTTTAAGTTTTTATTTTCTTTTGTTAAATTTCGATTCCTAGTTTTTAAAGACTTTACTTCTTTTTGTAAATTATTATTTTCTTTTTCTAATGTTCTATGACTTTTTGTAAACGTATCTACTTCATTAAATAATTTCTCTACTTTAGGTTGAAACTCCATAGCATTTTTTGTTTCTTTTATCACTTTACTCATGCTATCAAAAGTTTCTTTTTCTACAAGTACGTGTTTCTTATCAAAAGGAACATTTTTTGTTGTTTTCATTTTATCCTCAAATTCGTTCATAGCATTATCTAAATTCTTATTTAAAGTAGTTACCTTATCTTCTAAATATCTAGTTGTTTTCTTAAATTCCTTAACTTTTATATGTTTTCTATCACTACCTTTTATCCCTCTTTCTAAATCATAACCTTTATCGGTTAGTCTTTTATGGTATTTATCTTGTAATTGTGATAAGTGAATCTTATCTTTTATATATTGTTTTTTAGATATTGTATATCTTTCTGTTTTAGTCCTTTTATCAAACTTTCTAACTAAAGGAACTACTACACAATGAACATGAGGTGTTTTTTCGTCTAAATGGACAGTTGCGTGTAAAACTTGTTCTTCTGTATAACCTAAATCTTCATAAACAAATTCCATACAAGTTTCTGCCCACTCTTTTATATCTTCTCTTGTCATATTATCAAAAAATTTATTAGAAGCAGTAAACATTAGTTCATCAGCAACTACATTTTTCGACATATTAAGCATTTGACTAAATGTTTTTCTTCTATCAGCACGTTCTGTTTTCATTCTATTATTATGTTCCTTTTCATAATCTCTTGTTAATTCTCTAAAACCCTTAACATATTTAACTGATAAGGGTTTTAATTCTATATTATTTTTACTTAACTCTATCTTTATATCTGGATTAGAGTTATACGCTTTCTTTTCTCTTTTGTTATGTGATCCTATTTGTGCTAAATCTTGTAGTGTATATATAGGATTACTTCTAAATATTGCATAATTCATTTATCATTCTCCTTTCTTATTTTTAATACAAAATAAAAAGATATGCTTTTACACATATCTCTACAACTAATCAAAAATTAATATTTTTTATTGAAAATTACTTTTTTATTATAAATATCTGAACACGACTATTTTTATTGTATAACCGATAATATAATTTTTAAATTTGATACATTATCCATATTATCAGTAACATCTAACTTGATATGATATTTATCTATAAATCCTTTAAAACAAAGCAAATCTTCAATTTCTTTATTTTGTGTCAAATGTATGCAATTAGTCCAGTAACTGCGTAATGCAATTTATTTTGCACTGTTTTAAAAAACTCTTTTGTTGTTTCTGAATCTTTATCATAGTCAACACTTGTTGCATATATATCAGTTATTTTTTGATAAAACCTTCTTTCACTAGAACGAATATTTCTAATTCTTTCTAATGTTTTTTCAAAATAGTCTTCACCAAATATATATTCTGGATTTTTTAATCTTTCATCATCCATTACAACACCAGTAATTAGATATTCTTTTAAAACTTTAGTTGCCCAAATTCTAAAATTTGTTGCTTTTTTTGAATTAACTCTATATCCAACAGCAATAATCATATCGAGGTTATATAATTTAGGTTTTCTTCCACCTGTACTTTCGTCGGAAATTCCGACAGAAGTTTCCTCTTTTAATTCACCAGAATTTAAAATATTATTAATATGATCTGTTATAGTACTTCTAGCAACTCCAAATAATCCTGCAATTAAATCTTGGGTTAACCAAATATCTTTATTAATTAATAAAACATTTACTTTAACATCATTATCATCATCTCTATATATCAAAAAGTCATGCGTTGTAACTTGTAAATTATTTTTCATTATCATCACCTCCATAAATTATTTAACTTCTTAAAGTTTTCTTGTTCATTATTTTCTAATATTTTCCTTTCTTTTTCAAGTTCTTTTAAACTTTTTTGAGGTGTAGGCATTTCTTCAGGCATCATTCTACCAATGTCTTGAATAGCTTTTCGTACCTTTTTACCAACTTCATGATGAACAGATTTGGCATTATTTTCACCTTTCACATTCTCTTTAATTAATCTTTGTTTCGTCTGATTTATTCTAAATAGATTAGCTATTAATTCATCTTCATTCATTTTATCTAATATATCTTATCTATAACGTAATTTCTACTTTTCAATTTGTTTATTTTGTTTTAATTTACTTATCACTATAGCCTCTTTTACGATAATAGTTAATCGCCCTATTAACTTCAATTTCAGAATCAAACACTTCATCAATTCCTAAATTAACAAGTAACACTCCATTTGTAGATTTATAATTTAATTATATAACAAACTAATGTTTGTATCAACCTTTTTTTCAAAAAAAAGAAGGTATTTAACCTTCAATTATTTCTTTTCCCCTATCCTATTAAATGGATAAATTGTATATGTAGCATGTCCTAAAATATCTTGAACTGGAATAAATCCTAAAACTCTACTATCTATTGAATTACTTCTATTATCTCCTAAAACATAGTACATTCCTTCAGGGACTTTTTTTATTGATTTAAAGTCTCTTGTCTTTTTATGTTTAAACTTCTCTTTTATATATTTTCCATCTATATATAATTTATTGTTTTTATATTCAACCTTTTCACCAGGAAGTCCAATTACTCTTTTTATAATAAATTCATTACCTTCACGAATAACAATAATATCAAATCTTTTAATACCATGAACTCTATAACTAATTTTTGAAAGTAACATAATATCCTTATCATGTAAAGTAGGATCCATCGATGTTCCATTTACTTTTACTGGAGATACAATATAAGCTTTAATTAACAAAACTACTATAATTACTATAATATAGGGAATAATCTCTTTAATAATTTCTTTCATAAATCAAAAGAAAAGTAGAGACTAGCTCTACTTAATTCCTCTTTCTTTAATTCTATAAGTTCCAATTTTGTCTTTTAAGAAGTTAAGTTTAGCACGTCTAACCTTACCTTTGCGTACTACAGTGATTTTATCAATTTTTGGAGAATGCATTGGAAAAATTCTTTCTACTCCTACTCCACTAGAGATCTTTCTTACTGTAAAAGTTTCTGATACGCTTCCTCCGTGACGTCCAACTACTATTCCTTCAAAAGCTTGGATACGTTCTCTTTTTCCCTCAATAATCTTAACATCTACCCTTACTGTATCTCCTACACGAAATTCAGGAATGTTAGGATTAATTTGCTTTTCATTAATTTTGTCAATAATATTACTCATTTTTTCTTCCTCTCTTTCTAAATATAACCAATGATCATAAGTAATATATACAAAGCGGATCATTTTTGCTTGACGACTTAGATTATATCACATTTATTTTACTAATGCAAATTATTTGTTTTAAATTTTTTAGATAATAACTTATTTACTTCTCCTTTATCTAAATCTAACATTTTATTTAGTTCATCTTCATCATAATTTCCTGTGTTATTAATTATATAGGAATCAATCTCGATAACTTTAGATAATAATTTTAAATCTCTACTTTTTTTAGGATTAGTATTTTCAATTATATTATCTAATTCTGTTTTTAATTTATTTGGAGAAAAGAACTTATTAACTAACTCTCTATCTTTATAAACACTCATATACATTTGTCTTTTTAAACGATAATATTCATCTATATTTTTTTCTTTTAAACATTCATTAAGACGAATTTCAGTTTGTTCTAAATATTTTTCTTTATTAATTAAAATAATAGGAATATCAAATATCTCAGATGCTTCTTTGGTTTGTAAATCAATTTCATTAAAACATAATACAGCATTAGGTATAAATGGTTCTTGTTCTTTTCCATCTTCCTTTTTTATCGCGTAATTATCAAATGAATTAATAGATTTTTGTTCTTGTTCTTCGACATAACCCCAATCTTCTTTTAGATTGATAACTTTACCTTTAATATTATTTTCATCAGTATAAGTATCTTCTATTCCCATAGAAATTATATTATTAGCTTTTATATCATTGAAAACAAATATGATTCCATCACCAGGTACAACTCCCATTCTATCTTGGCTAATGGTACTTACATCAAGATAATATTTAGCATTTTTTAACCATTGTTTAGGTTTTTCCTTTAACTCTTTTGCCTTTTCTTTATTGTTATATCCTTTTATTTTATGGACTAGAAAATAAAATGGTTCTTCATCATAATAAATTACTTTTTGATCTTGGGGAATTGTTGTTAAATTATTTATTACATCTTCTTGATAAGAAGTTTTTACTTTATTATTTAAATTATCAAAGTAAGAATAAACTTCATCTATTTCATCAAAACAATTCCAGTAATAAAGTGCATTTTCATATTGTTTCTTTAATAATTCTTTATCATTGATAAAATGTATTTGTAAGATAAAATATTTTTGGATATGCTCTTGATTATTCATGTTACTACATTTTTCTTCCATATTACTTATTTCTTTTAATTTTTTTAAGTACTTTTTATAACGCATTCCAAAATAATTTTCAGTAATATATGTTTTAATTTTATTAATATCATCAGTATTTTCTATTTTATCTAAATAAAATTCATATCTAATATTACGGATATTTTCTAATTTTTCTTTACTATCTATATGGAATTTTTCTCTATTGGCATCCATAATATATTCTTTAAAACATCTTTTTATTAAAGGATTTTCTAAATCTTGTTCTTCTAATGTAGACATTAAGGTTTCATTCTTTTTATAAAGTTTTATAAATCTTTCTATTTTACTTTTATTATTGAAGTATTCATTAGGCATAAGTTTTATAAATTTACATAAATTTTCTTTATCTTCAACTTCTAATAATTTTTGATAATTAACTTGAGATTCATAACCGTATTTTAAAGTTATAAGATTTAAAATAGTACGTTCATTACTGTCTTCAGCAGTGGCTTTGTATAAAAATTTTGTTCCTTTATCATTATCGATTAAGTTATCTAATATAAATTTAGCATAACAATTATCTTTTAATAAAGGTATAATCTCTTTTATATATTTCTTATCTACTAAAGGTGTTTCTTCTAAGTTAGAAAAGTGATGACTTATTGTAATATCATTTTCAAATAAAGTAAACATTACTTTTTTGATTCTTTTATTTGTTAGTCCTTTTTCTAAAATTGAAGGTGCGATAGTATTAAAGTTTTTATATAAAAGATCAATACCATATTCTTTTATATATTCACTTTTTAGTTTTTCAGGAAATAAGAAATCTAAATCATCATCCATTAATTTTTCTACAAGTTCAAACTCATGTGGTGTTTTTAATGATAATAATATATCTTTTGTTTCATTATCAAAAGAATGATTAGCTGTTAAATAATTATAGATATTTTTATATTGTTTTAAGTAATCATAATTCATAATATCCCCCCCTCTTTTTTTAGTGTCATAATTATATCATATTTTCCTAAAAAAGTAAAGAAAAAGCTTCTATTATAAAGCTTTTATCTACTCTTACCAGTATTTAAAGATACATTTTGGGGTGAATTAATCATGGCTTGATTATTCATAATAATTATCAGTTTAAGTTTGGCTTGTTTTTTTATGTGAATTAGTTGTTTGGCCATATCATCTAATTCTTTTTTCGTTAAATACATCTTATATTTAATTTTTATTTCTTGTCTGAATTTTTCTATTTGATCTAAGATAATTTCAGCACTATCTCCCGTTTCATCTTCGACAATTAAAAGCGTTATTAGCTCTTTAATTAGCTTTTCATACTTAGTATCTACTTTCTTTTTTACTAAATTATGGATTAATTTTTTATCCATTACTTTAATATTTTTAACTTTTGTTTTTTCGATCATAAAATTCTTTTTACGAGATACTAATCCATAACCATCTTTGATGGTTATTTTACTGTTTAATTTTTTGGCCTTGTTATTCTTATCTTCAATTAATTTATAAGTTTTCTTTGCCACCTTTAATCACCTGCTTTTTTTAATAAATCTGGTCTATTTTCCTTGGTCCTTTTTATTCTTTCTGTTTGACGGTATTCAGTTATTTTTTGATGATCACCACTTAAAAGTACATCAGGAACTTTCATACCTTTGAACTCGCGGGGTTTTGTGTAAACAGGATAATCTAGGAGTCCTTCATCAAATGATTCTACTTCTAAAGATTCTTTTGTGATAACTCCTGGTATGAGTCTTATAATAGCGTCGGTTATAACCATACTTGGAATTTCTCCACCGGTTAGAATATAATCTCCTATACTCAGTTCTAAATCGATGATATTTCTAATTCTGTCATCAAAGCCTTCATAATGACCACAAATAATTATTAAGTGTTTTTTATGACTTAAAGTATGTGCCATATTTTGTTTAAAAACTTTGCCACTTGGACTCATAAGTATAACAAAACTATCATTAGTCTTCAAGGCTTTTACCGCATCATATATAGGTTGCAGGCTCAACACCATTCCTGCTCCACCACCAAATGGAGTATCATCAACTTTATTATGAGGATCTTTGGTATAATCTCTAAAATTATGAATATTTATTTGAACTTTTCCTTCATCTAGGGCACGTTTTATAATAGATTCTGAAAAAATATTATTAAACATTTCAGGAAATAATGTTAGAATATCAATTTTCATACTACATACCTTCTATCAATTTTATTTCTATAATTTCTTTATCTTTATCTATTTTTTGTAAACAAGGAGAATTAAAAGGAATTAATACTTCTTTTCCTTCTATATCTATTCTTAAAATTTTATTATTACGACTTGCATAGAAAATTTCTTTTATTGTTCCAAATTTTTGGTCTGTTGTCAAGACTTTAAATTTTTTTAAATCACTATCTAGAACTTCATCAGCATCTAAATTAAGTTCTTCTTTATCTTTGTAGACTCTTTTACCTTTTAAAAATAAAACATCATTGATATTATCATAACCTATAAACTTTACCATATGGAAATTTTTATGCACGCGATAACTTGTAATCGTATAGGTTTTATCATCTATTATTAGTTTAGTATTTTCTAAAAATGCTTTTTGTGGATATTCAAAATTAGAAAGTATTCTAAGCTCTCCTTTGATTCCATGAGTATTAGAAACTTTACCAACATATATTTTTTCCATTAAATATCACCCAATTCGTAAAGTAAAATCGATGTCGCAACAGCAACGTTTAGACTTTCTACTTTTTCATTCATATTTATATATAAATTATCATCACATAAGTCAGCTATTTCTGCTCTTACTCCATTACCTTCATTACCAACAACTAAAGCATATCTTTGTTTATCTTTAGTACTTAATTCTTTAACATTTTTTCCATGTGTTACTTTTGTACCGTAAACTGGAATACCTCTTACTTTTAACTCTTCAATACAGTCTTCTATATCTCTAAATAAAATATTAATATGAAACATCATTCCTTGTGTTGATCTTAAAACTTTAGGGTTATATAGATCAACTGTCGATTTGCCAAAGACTATGGTATCTGTTTTAAAAGCGACTGCACTTCTAATTATAGTACCAATATTTCCTGGATCTTGCAAGCCATCTAAAAGTAAAACTTTTTCACCTAAAGTATCTTGATAATCAACTTTGCGACAAAGCCCCAAAACTTTAGGAGGAGTTTTAGTATCACTTATTTTTTCGATTAAATCATACGTAACATAAATAGTAGGAGCTTCTATTGGTAGAGCCTCATTTTCTTCGACAATTAACTCTTCAATAATACCTCTTTTGTATGCTTCGATAATAAGATGATATCCTTCGACGATAAATTCATTATATTTATCACGATATTTTTTTTGTTTTAATTTAATATACTTTTTTATTCTTTCATTTTCCACACTAGTTATTAACATAAAATCTCCTTAAAATAATTTCATTTCTTTTTTTATTATTTTATAATTTTGACAATTTTCTTCTACTAAAGACCAAAAAGCTTTTGAATGATTAGGATATATTAAATGAGATAATTCATGAACAATGACATAATCTAAATATTTAATATCTCTTTTAATAAGTTCTAAATTTAAAGTTATAACATGACTTTTAGTATTACATACTCCCCAACGTGTAGTCATTTTTCTAATGCGTAAAGATGGTTTGGGAATTTGTTTTGAGAAATTTTGATAACAATAATCAAGTCTTTCTTTAAATAATTTTTTCGCTTGTTTTTTATACCATTTATCAAGATCATAACCTTTTTTTAAAAAGACTTTTTCTTCTCCTAAGAAAATATCTTTATGGGTTACATAAACAATATCAAATTTTTGGCCAAGATAATAAAAACCTTCGTTATTCTTTTGCTTTTCTTTTTCATGTTTTAACATTCTAATAATAGATTTTTCTTCTTTTTTTAAGAGTTTTTCAATATATCTATTAGTTGTAAAAATATTCGTAGAAATATAAATTTTACCATCACTTTTAACTCTTATATAAGTGTTTTTAGTGTTTTTCTTTTTTAAAACTATTACTGGAATCTCTTCATCTTGATATAAAAACTTCACCTGTATCACCAACTTTATTATACTAAAAATTATTATTCACTTCAATTATAATAGTGATTTTCCTTAACAAAATTTAAGTTTTATGATAAAATTTTCCATAAGAAATGAGGGATGTTATGAAAAGTGTGGGAATAATTGCTGAATATAATCCATTTCATAATGGACATTTATATCATTTAAATAAAATAAAAGAAGAAAATAAAGATTCTGTTATTGTATTGGTTCTAGGTGGAAATTTTACACAAAGAGGTATGCCTTCTATTTTAGATAAATTTACTAAAACTAAAATTGCTTTAGAATTTGGAGTGGATTTAGTTGTAGAACTACCCTTTATTTTTGCTACACAAAGTGCTGATTTCTTTGCTTATGGGGCAGTCAGTATTTTGGAAAAGCTTAAAGTAGAAAAGTTTGTATTTGGTAGTGAAACTAATGATATTAATAAGTTTATTACTTTAGCTGAATGCCAACTTTTTAATAATGATTTTGATAAACTGGTCAAAGTTTATTTAAAACTTGGAGAAAATTATCCTACTGCTCTTTCTAAATCTTTAGAAGATTTAACTGGTAAGAAAATGACGATGCCAAATGATTTATTGGGAATTAGTTATGTTAAAGAAGTTATTAATAATAATTATAAAATTAAACCTCAATGTATAAAAAGAACAAGCGATTATCACGGCACTTTAATTGATAAAGATATCGTCAGTGCTACTGCCGTTAGAGAGGCTTTAAAAGACAAAAAAGATATCAAACAACAAGTACCTAAGGAAGTTTTAAAATATTTAGATAATAACACCCTACATTTTCAAGATGATTATTTTAAGTTTTTAAAATATAAAATTTTATGTGAAGATAATTTAAATATTTTTAAGACCGTCGATGAAGGTATCGGTGATAAGATAAAAAAAGAAATCGTTAATGCGGTAAACTATGATGATCTAATTAAAAGAGTAAAATCTAAAAGATATACTTACAATAAAATCAGTAGATGTTTGAATCATATTCTTTGTGATATAAAAAAAGAGGATGTTAAAGATATGAATGAACTTGAGTATATTCGCATTTTAGGTTTTTCTGATAAAGGAAAAGAATATGTTAATAAAATAAAAAAAGAGGTTGATGTTCCGATAATTGGAAACTTTTCTAAAGTAAAAAGTAAAATGCTTGACTTAGAATTTAAAGTATCTAGTATTTATGCATCTACTTTAGAAGAAGATGAGAAAAAGGATTTTATAAAACGTGAATATCAACATCATCCATAGGAGGAAAAAATTATGATAAAAACTAAAAAACGTGGCATTTTAACTGTTATTTCAGGACCGAGTGGCGCTGGAAAAGATACTGTCGTAAGTGAAGTTATGAAGAAAAATAATAATACTTGGCTTTCTATTTCTTGTACAAGTAGAGAGCCTAGAGGGAAAGAAAAAGATGGAGTTGATTATTATTTCTTATCAAAAGAAGAATTCGAAGAAAAAATAAAAAACAATGAACTTCTAGAATATGCAGAATACGCTGGAAACTACTATGGTACTCCAAAAGAACATATCGAAGAACATTTAAATAAGGGAGAAGATGTTTTTCTAGTCATAGAAATTCAAGGAGCTTTGAAAATAAAAGAACTTTTACCTGAAACTTTATTTATTTTTATCTTGCCACCTAGCATGAAAGAATTAAGAGATAGATTAGAAAATAGAAAAACAGAATCCAAAAAGAAAATAATCGAAAGATTTAAAACTGCTTACAAAGAAATAAACGAAGTTACTAAATATAACTATGTCATTGTAAATGATGAGGTAAAGGAAGCTGCTTATAAAGTAAATTCTATTCTTACTGCAGAAAAATTAAGAGTTGATAGAATCGAAGAAGTATTTGTAAAAAATCCAGAAGAAGAAATGCACGAATTACTCCTAAAATACGAAAAAGATTTTGTCAACAAAGATGTAAATATAATGTAAAAAGATTGTAACCTTTGACTATAGATTACAATCTTTTTTATATTTCAATTACTCTAAGTAAATTGGTAGTGTTCGCTTCACCTAGAGGAAAGCCTCCGGTTAAAACGAATTTATCTTTTTCTTTTAAAGCAAATTTTTCTTTTACCTTTTCTTTAGTATGCGCAATTAAGTCTTCAGTTCGATCAAAAGTTGGTACTAAACAAGTTTCTACTCCAAAGTTAAGTGCAAGTTTTCGTGCAACATCTTTTGAAGTACAAATTGCAAGAATCGGTCTAGTTGGTTTACAATTACTGACACGACGAGCAGTATATCCACTCATGGTTGCAGCTACGATTACTTTTACATCGATAAATTCTGTAAGCTCTACTACACTTCTGGCAATAGCATAAGTTATATCTTGTTTTTCACGATGTTTGAATTCATCATAACGATAGTTTTCTTCTGCTTTTTCACAAATATGTGCCATATAACTAACTGCTTCTACTGGGTGTCGTCCAATAGTTGTTTCTCCACTTAACATAACGGCATCAGTTCCATCGAAAACGGCATTAGCAATATCACTAACCTCAGCACGAGTAGGACGAGCAGAAGTATACATGGATGCTAGCATCTCAGTTGCTACGATACAAATTTTTCCATACTCACGACATTTTCTAATAATCCTCTTTTGAACTATAGGTAACTCTTCCATTGGAATTTCAACTCCTAAGTCACCACGAGCAATCATAATACCATCACTTTCTTCAATAATACTATCTAAATTATCGATTCCAGTAGAACTTTCTATTTTAGAAATTATCTGCATATCTTCTCTGTTTTCTTCTTTCAATATTTCTTTTACTTCTAAGATATCTTCTTTAGTAGATACAAAAGAAAGCGCAAGAAAATCTCCTCTATTACGGCAAGCATAAATTATATCTTCTTTGTCCTCTTTACTGATAAATGGAACACTTAATTTTACACCTGGAACATTAATGCTTTTTTTATTGCCAAGTTTTCCTCCATTTATTATTTCACAAGTTACTTTATCTTTTTCACACGCAGTAACTACTAGTTTCATCAATCCATTTTCAAGTAAGATAATATTTCCTTCTTTTAGATCATCTAAGACATTAGGATGATTAACACTAAATGCTTGTTCAGTTCCTAAAACATCTTCTTTTACTATATCTATTTTTTTACCTTCAACAAGTTCGATTGTCTCGTTTTTCATCATTCCACAACGGAATTCAGGACCTTTTGTATCATATAATAAACCAATATTTTTATTAGTCAATGAAGTTACTTCTTCTACTGTTTTAATAATCTCTTCTTTTTCTTCTAATGTAGCATGAGAAAAATTGATTCTCGCTACATTCATTCCATTTTCTACTAATCGTTTCATAATATTTACATCGCAAGTAGCTGGCCCTATACTACATATTATTTTAGTTTTTTTCATTTTTATCCTCCTTATTCTTTTGGCAGTTAGGACAATAATAAGTACCTCTACCACCTATTACTATTTTTATAATCTCTTTCCCACAATTAGGACAAATTCCCGCTTTTTTTCCATGAACATGAAGTTCATTTTGAAAAAGACCATGTACTCCCTCACTCGATGTAAAACTTTTAATAGTAGTACCTCCAAGTTTAATAGCTTTATTAAGAGTAATTTGAGTATTTTTGATAATGTCATTACATTCTTTTATAGTTAAATCTTTAGCTTTTTTATTGGGATTTATCTTCGATAAAAACAAGATTTCATCTGCATAAATATTTCCTATTCCTGTAATAATACTTTGATCAAGTAACACTGTTTTAATAGGAAGTCTTTTATTTTGAAATTTTTCTTTTAAGAAATTTCCGTTAAGTGTTGGATCATCGTATTCAAGTCCTAAATTTTTTAATGGTAAAACTTCATAAATATTTTTTTTAGGAAGTAAATACATTTTTCCAAATTTTCTAACATCATGAAATCTCATTTGTTCATCATCAGTAAAGGTAAATATTACATGTTCATGTTTATTATATTCATCACCTTTTTTTCTAAAGAAAAATTTACCTTCCATACGTAAATGAATTAGTAAAGCATCTTCATCAAAGAAAATCACAATAAATTTACCTCTCGTAGTAATTTTTCTAATAGTTTTTCCAATTAAATTTTTCTTAAATTCTTCAACACTCGGTGTTTTTATAATATTATCCCATCTGACTATAACATCACTGATAGTTTTTCCAACTATTTTGGGTTTTAAGGCTTTAACTACTGTTAGTACTTCAGGTTTTTCAGGCATATATACATCACCTCTTTAATATTTTATCTTTTACTTAAATGCCAGATAGATATTATCATTTTTCTTTTTTGATGTCAATCTTTATTTAGCTTCATACCAGTCTTTTCCCTTTTCTATTTCTACTTTTAAAGGAACTTTTAATTTAATTACATTTTCCATTTTATCTTTTACTATATCAATTACTTCTTTTTCCTCTTGTTCTAAAACATTAAAGACAAGTTCATCGTGTACTTGAATTAACATTTTACTTTTTAATTTCCGTTTATTAAACTCATCAAATATTTCAACCATAGCTTTCTTTAAGATATCTGCAGCACTACCTTGAATCGGCGTATTAAGTGCTATTCTCTCACCTGCCGCTCTAATCATAAAATTTTTGTTTTTTAATTCTTCGATTACTCTTTTTCGATTCATAATAGTTGTAGCATAACCATTACGTTTAGCCTCTTCTAATTCTTCTTTTTGATATGTTTTTATAGTTGGATAAGTTTCTAAATACTTATTCATAAATTCTTTTGCTTCACTGATATTTATTCCTAAATCTTCAGACAACCCAAAAGAACTCATACCATAAAGTATTCCAAAATTTACAGCTTTTGCCTCTGATCTCATCTGTTTAGTTACTTTATCTAGGCTTATTTTATGAATATCAGCAGCTGTTCTCGTATGAATATCTTCTCCATTTTTAAAAGACTCTATTAAGTTTTTAGCATCTGACATATGAGCAAATATTCTAAGTTCGATTTGAGAATAGTCACTAGAAATAAGATTTGAATTATCATCTGCCACAAAAGCTTTTCTCACAAGTTTTGAATATTCTTGTCTTATAGGAATATTTTGCAAATTAGGACTAACACTTGATAATCTTCCGGTTCTAGTTAATGTCTGATTAAAAACTGTATGTATTCTTCCATCATCTCTAATTTCAGAAATAAGTCCCACTGCATAATTAGTATATAGTTTACTTAATGTTCTATATTCTAAAATTTTATCGACAATAGGATGGATAAATTTAATTTTATCTAATATTTCTTTACTGGTTGAATATCCCCTAGCAGTTTTTCTCTTTTTTGGATAAGGTATTTGTAAATTTTCAAATAAAATTACTCCTAACTGTTTTGGAGACATAATGTTAAATTCACATCCAGCATCAAGATAAATATCATCTGCTAGTCTATCCATTTTTTCTTTTAATTCAACACTCATATCTTCTAAATATTTTTTATTTACTTTTATTCCAGTTAGTTCCATATCTGCTAGAATCGTAGCAAGTGGCATTTCTATTTCTTTAAATAAATTTATTTCGCCATCTTCTTCTAATCTTTTTAAAATTTCTGATTCGGTATTATAAATAAACTCAGCCTTTTCTAGAGCCAATTTTTTTATTTCATCTTCGCTTCTTTTGATAGGTCTTTTTTCTGTTCCAAAAGATTCAGCATATGTATCTATATCATATTTAAAATATTTAGCAACAAAGGAAATATCATCTTTTACAGTATAATCAAGTAAATAAGTAGCAATCATAGTATCAAAGTCCATATTATTTGGCTTAATTCCTAGTTTGTTAAGTAAAACTATGTTCTTCTTAAGATCATAAGTACTTTTCTTTGTATCATTTTCAAAAATATCTTTATTGTCTTTTATATCTTCAGGTTTTAAAAAGTATCCATTTTCTCCATCACATATACCTACTCCTATAATTTCACCTTTGCTATAATTTTCTCCTAAAACTTCTAAATATACTGAATACGGTTTTGTCTTATCTAGCTTAGAAATATCTTCTATTTTTATTTCTTTTTTGTTTTCGGGTTCGATTTTAACATTTAGTTTTTTTAGTAATGAATAAAATTCTAATTCTTGTAAAATATTTATATATTCTTTATAATTTATACCATTATATTTTAAATCATCTAACTTAAAATCAAGAGGAACTTCTCTATAAATCGTAGCAAGATCATAACTCATATAAGCATTTTCTTTGTCTTCAATTAATTTTTTTTGTAAAGCACCTTTAATATTATCTATATTTTTATATAAATTATCTAATGTTTTATATTCAGAAAGTAATTTTATAGCTGTTTTCTCACCTATTCCTTTGACTCCTGGAATATTATCAGATGAATCTCCCATTAGAGCTTTAAGATCGATCATATTAATTGGATCTATTCCACCATAGTATCTTTTGAAAACTTCTTTGTTCATACGAATATAATCAGATTGTTTTAGAAGTTTTACTTCTACTTCGTCACTAATTAATTGTAATAAATCTTTATCACTACTGACAATTGTGGCGATGAATTCATCTTCTTCATCTACAATACGCGCAAGAGTTCCAATAATATCATCAGCTTCATAATTATCGATTTCAAAGTGTTTTATACCTAAAGCATCTAGTATTTCTTTGGCAACAGGAAACTGAAGTTTTAACTCATCAGGAGTCTCATGTCTTCCTGCTTTATAATTATCATATTTTTCATGTCTAAATGTTTTTCCTTTGTCAAAAGCTACTAAAATATAGCTAGGATTTTCATCTTCTATTATTTTATTTATCATATTTATAAATCCATAAAGCCCATTAGTAGGAAATCCTTTAGAATTTTTCATAATTACGCCATTATAACTAGTTGCATAAAAACTTCTGAATAATAAATTGTTACCATCAACTAAAATAACTTTTTTCAAACTACTTCACCTTCTTAATACTAGTATAACACGTCTTAAGTAAAGTGGACAATAAAGTTTAGGAATTAGTGTTATATTCTAAGGTGGAGAGATTTTCGATTCCTTCGACACTTTCGCTATGATTATCCAATCTCTCAATACGATCACTCATCATAAATACACAAAGTAATAATACTAAGTAAATTGAAATAAATACTAATCCTTTCTTTAAATTTTTCTTCATAATACATCTCTCCTTTCTTTGATAAATCAATTATATAACATACAGTTGTTCGTGTCAATAAAAATTATAAACATTTGTTTGACAATTGACATTTTTTATGTTAATCTAAATATATAAAGGGAGGAAATATTATGGAAAGTCTTACAAAACAACAAGAACGAATTTTACAAATTATTAAAAAATCTATTGCAACACATGGATATCCACCTACTGTTAGAGAAATCGGAAAAGATGCTGGCTTATCTTCACCAGCTACTATCCATTTTCACCTAACCAAATTAGCCCAAAAAGGATATATTAATAAAGGAAATGGATTGAATCGTACTATCGAAGTATTAGTACCAAATGAATATTTAGAAGAAAAAGAAAATGTTTTAGATGTACCTTTGCTTGGAAAAGTTACTGCAGGAAGTCCTATCGAAGCTATTGAAGTACCTGATGAATACTTTTCGATACCTGCTTATTTAGTACCTAAGAAAGAAGAAGTCTTTACTTTAAAAGTTAGTGGTGAATCTATGATTAATGTCGGTATTTATGATGGCGACATTCTAATTGTCGAACGTACTAATACAGCTCACAATGGTGACACTGTAGTAGCTATGAACAACGACAATGAAGTTACTGTTAAAACTTTTTATAAAGAAAAAGGATATTTTCGTCTACAACCTGAAAACGATACTATGGAACCAATCATTTTAGATAATGTTACTATTCTTGGTAAAGCTATTGGTCTATATAGAAAATTTTAATAAAAAAAGAATTTTGAAACAAACTCAAAATTCTTTTTTTATTAACTCTTTTACAACATAGTCTCCTATTAAAAGACCTGCAACACTTGGGACAAATGAGTTAGAGGCTAACTCTTTTGTCTTTTTTGGAATCTCAGTAGATGAAAGTACTGTCAAATCTTGATTATTTTCTTCATCCTTCATATATTTTCTAATAATTCTCGCAAGAGGATCATTAATAGTCTTTTTAATAGATGTTATCTCTAATAAACTAGGCTCTAATTTTTTAGCTGTTCCCATCGAAGATATTAGAGGAATCTTTTCCTCTAAACATTTATGAATTAAAATCTTCTTACTAGAAACAGTATCACAAGCATCGACTACATAATCAATTTTTTCTTTAAATACTGATTCGATATTTTCTTTATCCAAAAAGATATCAAAACATTCTATATCCAAGTTATCATTAATATCTTGTAATCGCTTTTTCATGACATCGACTTTTTTCTTACCTATTGTAGAATTAAGCGCAATGATTTGACGATTAATATTGGTAACTTCAACTTTATCAAAGTCTACTAATAAAATTTTACCTATACCACTACGCGCTAGAGACTCACAAACATAGCCTCCTACTCCACCTATTCCTATAATTAAAACCGTTTTATTTTTTAATTTTTCTAAATTTTCTAATCCAATTAAACTTTCTAATCTCGAAAAATTATAAGGTGTTGTCATATTTCCTTCCCCTATTTTTTATTTTTTCTTTATCTTTATTACTTATATGTATTAATCCAAGAGGTTTATCGTAAATAGCTATATTAATATAAGATAATTTATTATAAATTTCTTGATTTTCAGTAGCTATCTTATAATACTTTTTTAATTGTTTATAAAAATCTGTATTAGTTTTTTCTTGTGTTTTGATAAAATATTCTATTATTTCTTTATTTACAACAGATTTATTGATAATTTCAAAATCAAATAATTTTATAAAGTTTAATGTATCGATTAAATCTTCAAACTTTTCATCGCCATTTTTGAAAGAGAAATTTTTTAATTCTTTTATTCTATCACTATCAAGTTCTTTTAAAACACCTAACTGTTTTAGGGAAATATTTCTACCTTTGATAGAATTAGGGATTGTTCTTTTTAAATCTAAGACTGCAGAACTAAATAATTCATCTAGACCAGCACTGACATATTTTGGTGGTAAATCTATTGAATAAACATCATATAAATTGCTTTCTTTCTCTTCCCTTGTCGATACAGTAAAGGTATTATTACCAACATTTATTGAATGGTGACGAATAAATGACATGATACTCTTAGTGTTGTCATTTTCTTTTGAAAAAATAGAATCAGAAAACTTTTTATCTCCTATTACAATTTCACTTTCGTTTAAATTTTGAATATATGTTGACTTTCCGACAAGTTCTTTATTTTTTAAACTAACTTTTACATTGATAACATTGTTTCCTCTCAATATAGGCATTATTAACATATTCCTCACCCCGATCGGTTATTATTATAACATAAAAAAAAAATCAAGACAAGAAAAAAGCCAAGAAAGCATCCGTTCTGCGCGATAAAACCTGCACTTGTACAGGTGGGTGATGCTAGTTTAACTTTAGGATCCCTAAATTAATAGGTCTTCAACACCGCTAAACATCGCTTCTCCCTTATCGTTTCTTTAGTCGGTTTTATATTGAGTCGGTTTGCATTTCTTAGCAATTTAAGTATAACATGAATGAACATATTAACGCAATAGTTTTTAACCAATATAAATAATTTACATAAATTATTATAGGTGAATTTCTATGTATTATAAAACAAATGGTGTTAAACTTTACTATGAAAAATTTGAAAACAAAAATAAACCTACAATGTTAATACTTCCTGGTTGGGGTAATACTAGAAAAAGTTTTTATAATTTAATCAATGTATTTAAAAATTATTATGAAATCTATATTATAGATTACCCTGGATTTGGTAATACTAAATTTCCTAATAAAAATCTAACAATTTATGATTATGCAGAAATGATTATAGATATGATGAAAGATTTAAAAATAAATAACCCTCTTATTATTGCTCATTCTTTCGGTGGAAGAATTGCTATTTTATTAACCGGTTATTATAAAGTCAAAATTGAGAAAATGATCTTTTTAGATACTGCTGGTATTAAACCTAGAAAAAGTTTTAAACAAATATTTAGAACTTATCTTTATAAAGCTTTAAAGAAGATCAAATTTTTATTACCTAAAAGATATAGAAATCTATATTTAAAAAAATTAATGTTAAAGTTCGGTTCTAAAGATTATAATAACTTACCTAATAGTATGAAAACCACCTTTAGAAATATTGTTAATGAAGATTTAAAAATGTATCTACCTGCTATTTCTAGCGAAGTATTAATTATATTTGGAAAAAATGATTTAGATACTCCTGTTAGTGATGGTAAAATAATGAATAATAAAATTAAAAATTCTGCTTTAATAACTATTCCTAACTGTGGACATTTTTGTTATATAGATCAATTTTATTTAATATGCGATATTATTTATGAATATTTAAAAGAAGATTTTATTTAGCAGTAATGACAATTTTGCCATGATAGTGTTTACCGATAACATTATTATCAGCATTTTCATCAATCCACATATTAATCGTATGAGTCTCGCTTGCACCAACATCTAGTGTTCCTGTTTCTATTACAAAATCTTTGTCACTTACTGATGATAAAAATGCTGGTGTTTGTTGATCAAAACTATATTTTATAAATTTTTTATCTAATAAATTTTCGGCACATTTATCTTCGTTTATCATATCCATATCATCAATAATTCTAATTTCATAATTTGCTGGTAAAGTACCAGTATTTTCTATTTTAAATGAATACGGAGTATTATTCTTGCCTTTTTCATCACTTTCTGGATATGCTTGATTTAAAGAAATTATATTACCAAGTCCCGTATCAGTATCATTAAATTCTATAGCTAAGTCTCCAGTCTTTAAAACATTCGCATTCTCCGATTTGATGATTTGTGAAAAAGCACCATAACTACTGCCAAGCAAAACAAGAGTAACACCTATTATAGAAAACGCAGTTAAGATAAGCTCTCGTCTAAAAGCTTTAGATAAATTAGATTTTTTTGCTGTTTCTTGATTATTTATATTTATTGTATCTTTTCGTTTTCTATTAAAAATGCTCATCTTTTATCACCTTACTTTATATTTCTATAAAACAATTATACCAGTATTTTCCATTTTTTGGAACTAAATTTTACAAATTTTACCACAAATAGACATAATTGTATAAAAATATAAATTTATAAGCATTTTAATTTAAAACATATACATCATAAAAACGTAGTTTATCGACTTTTTTACCATGTTTCATAACATATTTAATGGCTTTTTTATCAGTTTGATGATTTTCTAATTCTTCTTTATCAATTATAAACAAAGTATTTTTTTGCTTTTTTATTTCATTTATTAGTTTGCGACTTCCTTGATATCCCCAATTACCTTCATTAATTAAATCAAGATAGCTAATAGGCATATCATTTATAATTCGCACATAATAAGCATTATAATCTAGAAAAACAATTTTTTTATCATTGTTCTTTTTGATGAATTGATTTATTTCTTTTGTTAATTTAAGATTTTCTTTATGTATAAATCTATATTCAAAATGATTGATATCATTCGGATATATTACTTCATTAGTAAAATATCTGCCATCCAACATAGTAATTAAAGATATTCCAATAACAGATGTTATAGTAATTATCATTGGATTAATTTTAATTTCTTTATGGTAATTCAAAAGTATTAATAATAAAAATACTACAAAAGCTATTTGAACGTGATACATATCAAACATAGGTAAAATTATGCTATAAAACATTAAAGCATAATATGATTTTAAATTTTTGGGATTTTTCTTTATATAATAAACAGTTCCAAGAACCATAATTAAAGTTATTAAATAAAAAATATTAAATGCTCTACCATTTTGATCCGCAAAATCAAATAAACCAAAAAAGCATAAATCAAGAAATTGTTTAAATGAATTTGTAAACAATATATAAAGAAGAAAAACTAAAATAGGAATGATAAAACCAATAAATCTTTTAAATAGTTTATCTTTCTTTTTATAATAATAAAGACTAGGCAATAACAAACATATTCCAACACTCTGTTTTGTTAAAATAGCAAGAGCGAGAATAAAGCCGATGAGATAGTCACTTTTATTATTTTCTTCACAATATATTAATATAACAAATAAAAGTAATAATAATAAGTTATAACTCGGATATAAAAGTGATAAAGGAAAGAATAAAAATAGTATTAAATACCAAGCTCTTTTATTAACTAGTTTAAATAAAAAGACACAAAGCACAAGTAAAAGCAAAGCATTTTCTATATGAAATACCAAGATATTATGACCAAATATAAAAAATGGAAGAGAAAATAAAAAAGGTGAAAAAGGAGTAATTACCATATTAAAATCATGATATGGAATTTCACCTCTAAAAATACTATAACTAAAACCATAATTCCATAATTCATCAGTATTAACCCCTTGAATTATCATATTCCATATTAAGAATAGAAAAAACAAAAAAGTATATTTTAGTATTGTTTTATAATTTTGTTTTAAAAATTCCATAATTTACTCCTTTAATTTTCGTGATTTTCTATTTCTTTTACATCTACCCTATTAATACTTTCAAATTTTTTAGTGATTTTATCTGTTGTAATATTTAGATTATCTACATCTTTATTAACAGTTTGAATACTTCTACTTAATTTATCCCAACGTTCTTTATAACGCATAAATTCAAGTCCTAATTTATTTAATTCATCGTGGATAATAGTTGTATATTTGTCTCTTTCAATATTTTTAATAATCATTTGAACAACTGTTAAGGTTGAGATTAGCGTCGTTGGAGAAGTTATCCATACTTTTCTTTTATATGCATAATCAATTATATCTGAATGATAAGCATTAATTTCAGCAAATATTGCTTCTGCTGGTAAAAACATAATTGCTTGATCTGCTGTTTCTCCCATAATAATATATTTACTACTTATCGCATCTATATGTTTCTTTACATCTGCTTTAAATAGTTTTTCATAATTTTCTCTTTCACTTTTAGAAAGATTTTTATCAACCATCATTTGATAGTTTTCAAGCGGAAATTTTGAATCGATAGCAATAGTCCCAAGTGGTTCAGGGGCAAAAATCACACTATCTGCAATAACTCCTGTCGATAATTTATATTGAAGTCTAAATATAGAATCATTTTTTTCACCAAAAACACTTGTTAAGATATGTTTCAAATTAACTTCTCCAAATATACCTCTACTCTTTTTATCAGTCAAGATACTTTGTAAAGATACAATATCAGTAGATAATGTTTCTATTTTCTTTTGAGCTTCATCTATTTTACTTAAACGAGCTAAAACATCAGTAAATGTTTTATTAGTTTTTTCAAAGTTTTGGTCAAGTCTTTCATTAACTTTCTCATTAATTAGTATTAATCTTTTTTCTAATTGCTCATTTAAAGATACAAAGTCTTTATTTATATCTCTACTTAAATCATTTTTAAAATCTCCTATTTCTTTTACCATATTAACTTCAAGTCTATTTATTTGATCAACTAATTTAGATTCATTAATATTTTTGAAAAGGGAAATAATACCAATGATAATTAACACTACTAATAAGCCAATAATTATGTAATCCATATATAATCACCTCAATTTTGTATTTCTATTTAAATTTTATCAAAATATAAAACATATGTCTATATTTTTAAAAAATAAAAGTGCCTTAAATTTGGCACTTTATTTTTTACAGCATATACATAATATTTTTTATTTCTTTTTTACCCATGCCAGTAACTTTGCTTATAAAACTAATATCCGCTTTTTCTCTTAGCATGTTCTTTACTACATCAGTTTTGTTTTGCTCAATTCCTTCACTTCGTCCTAAGCTTCGACCTTGGCTTATTCCTTGATTTATTCCAGCATCTCTTCCTACGTTATAAGCATACCTATCTTCTATTGCATCTATCTCGGCTTGGGTTAAAAATTCTTCTGTCACTGCCTCTTTGGCATCTTTCCT
>CANQVR010000016.1 GCA_947627375.1 uncultured Bacilli bacterium
CGCCAGTACAGTATCGACTTAAATATTCAAATTAAATAATCTTTTTATTTAGTGAGTACTTGACGGGTACTAGTATCAAGTATATCCCTTTTTATTTTCTTTATTATCTAAATTGACTCGGATGATATGTAAAATCTCCATACACACTAGAGTCTACGTTTGTACTAATTCCTGGAATATAATCACCTTCTGTATATTGCCACATTGAATATGTATAATTTAAATTCCAATTTTTATTTTTTTTACTATATCCAAGAAAATCAGTTTGATAATGGGCAACCCATGTGATTCTATCCCATACCATCGAATCAACAAGAGCGCTATTGATCCAAGATAAATTAGCATATATTTGCCAATTACGGTACATGTTTCCTTTTTCTCCACCATATAAATTAGCATAACCTATCATTTGTTCATTGAATTTTTCAATAATTGGTCTATATTGATTGAAAGTCCAACCAGTATTAGTACCATTCGCTTCTAAATCGTAATAAATTGGATAAGTTAAATTCATGCCATAGTCATTGATAGCTTTATCTATAGCACGAGCATCTAAATAACCACAATGTGCATATTCTAAACCTAAAGCCGGTACATCTTCATATCCATCTACAGCATAACTATATAGGTATGCTCCATATGGTAAACCTACTCTATTTAATTCTGAAACATTGTAGGCAAGTTCTGGATCAAAACCTTTTTGAAGCCATGCACCAATTCTAACAATTACTCCATCCACTTCGAGTTTTTCATCACTGTGACCTGCATATTTCACTGCTCCCCAATCTATATGTCCTTGATGAGATGATACATCAATAATTCTTTTGGCATTTCTTGCTATTAAACATCCTTGTGAATTAAAGAAGTATTTTGTTCCATCTATATATTTGAAATCATTAGCAACTTCTCCTAAAGGACTAGTATATGTGTCAAATAAAACACCTGCAAAAACTTTTGAGCCCCAAGTTCCTTCTTTATAATAATTAGCAGTAGGCCCTGGTGCTGGTCCATCTTTTTCAACAAGTTTAATCTCTAAAGCTTCGATTGCTCTTCCTGAACCACTTGTTCCAGCTTTGGCTCCATTTTTAGCCCAGTCTAACCAACCAAAACCACTGACGTGAAGTCTATAATAAATATCATAATAGTTAGCAAGCTCTCCTGTTAGTTTTATCATAATTCCTTCAGTTTTTAAACTTTGTCCAGTTGTTCCTGCTTCCATTCCATTTGTAACTTCTTCTTGCCATCCACGGTGTCCAACGTTTATTTTGTAACTAATACCTCCATCAAGTGATGTGTCAGTCAATCTTATTTTTACTGCCTCTATTGGTTTTCCTTGACCGGTTGTTCCTGATGTTTCTCCATTTGTAACTTCACTTTGCCATCCTATTGTACTAACATGAGCTTGATAAACAACTGTGACATTAGGATTAATAAATGAATGTCCTCCTTTATCAATCGTAGTACCTTTTGGAACTAATTTAATTTGAATCCCTTGAATAGGAGAAGAAATCTTTTCACTTCCAGCAAGCTCTCCATTTTTGGCCCAACCTGCCCAGCCTCTATCTTTTATATAAACTTTATAATATATATCATAGATATTAGCAATATTTCCTGTAAGATTTATTCTAATTGCTTCATAGGCATTTTGATTTACAGTTGGACTAGAAGTTACACTTTCCCATTCTTGATCAGTAGGTTTTAGTTGATAATTAATACTACCATTATATAATTCACTTTCTACTTTGATGTCAAAAGCCTTGACATTTTCTTTTAATGTTCCAGAAACAGCACCATTTTCTACTTCTTCTTGCCAGTTATCACTATAAGTTTTGTATTTAATTTTTGGTGTTGCATTTAAACTACTTGGAGTTGTAGTATCTAAATTCGGATCTTTACCTTTTCTAACTAATTTTAATTGAATTTTTTGTATAGGTTTATCACTACCTGCACTTCCAGCAATATTATTATCTTTAGTCCATCCTAACCAAGTATAATTATCTATACCTGAGATGTATACTCGATAATAAATATCATATATTTTGGAAATATTTCCTGTTAATTTTATTTGGATAGCTTGGACCGGTTTTCCTTGACCTGTTGTTCCTGATATCTCATTATTTTTAACTTCACTTTGCCAACTTGAACCAACATAGGCTTTATAGACTATATCTCCTGAAATATCATTATCATTTAATTTGATTTTTAATGCTTCGATATTATGTTGTAGAGTTCCTGCTTCTTCTCCACCTGAAACATAGTCCTGCCAACCGATTCCTGAAACGTGAGTGCTATAACTAATTGAATTATTATCAGTTAAATAAGCAGTGCTGGTTGGTGTTACTTTCTCACTTTTGTTTACTAGTTTTATTTGAATAGCTCCTACTTTATAGTCTAAGCCACTTGTTCCAGCAACTTCGCCATTTTTAGCCCAGTCTAACCAGCCATATTCTTCTAAATAAACTCTATAGTAAATATTATAGCGTGTTGATACATCTCCTGTCAGTCTTATTTTGATTGCTTCTATTCCATTAGCATTACTTATTTCTCCTGTTTCATTATTATTTGTTACTTCGCTTAACCATTCTCCATTATAAGATTTTACCTGATAACTAAGATCTCCTTTATACATTTGACTTATCAAATTAATTTTGATTGATTTTATATTTTTTTCATCATTAGTATATCCTGAAGTAGCACCATTTTCTACTTCTTTTTGCCAGTTATCAGTATAAGTTTCATATTTTATTTTAGGTGTTGCTTCTAGAAAACTAGGATTTTTTTCATCTATTTGTTCAGAGTCTTTTTTTATTAATTTTATTTGGATTCCTTGTATCGGAAGAGAAGCATCAACACTTCCTGCTTTATTTCCATTCTTGGTCCAACCTGCCCAACCGTATTCTTTAATGTTAACACGATATAAAATATCGTATACTTCAGCAAGTTTTCCTGTTAATTTTATCTGAATTGCTTCTATTGGTTTTCCTTGACCAGTTGTTCCTGAGATCTCATCATTTTTAACTCCTTCTTGCCAGTTTGAACCAACATAGGCTTTATAAGATATATCTCCTGAAATACTATTATCGTCTAGTTTTATTTTTATAGCCTCTAAATTGTGATTAGGATATCCTTTTTCTGCTCCTCCTGTGACATAATTTTCCCAACCTACTCCTGAAAAATGAGTACTATAACTAATTGAATTGTTAATAGTTAAATAACTAGTGTTAGTAGTTGTAATTTTATCCTTTTTATCTACTATTTTTATTTTGATAGCCTCTATTTTGGAATCTAAGCCACTTGTTCCAGCAACTTCGCCATTTTTAGCCCAATCTAACCAGCCGTATTCTTTAATATATGTTTTATAGTAAATGTCATAATAATTAGAAACATTACCTGATAAATTTATTTTTATAGCTTCTATTCCATCCATATAATTTATATTTCCTGACTCTACTCCGCCATTTACTGAATTAGACCATTCTCCATTATAAGCTTTAGTTTGATAAGATACTTCTCCTTTATACATTTGGCTTATTAAATTAAGTTTGATCGATTTTATATTTTTTTCATCATTAGCATTTCCTGAAATAGCACCATCTTCTACTTCTTCTTGCCAACTATCATTATAAGTTGTGTATTTTATTTTTGGTACTGCTTCTAAAAAGCTAGGAATATTTTCATCTATTTGTTCAGAGTCTTTTTTTATTAATTTTATTTGAATTTTTCTAATTGGAAGAGAGGCATCAACACTTCCTGCTTTACCTCCATTTTTAGTCCAACCTGCCCAACCATAGTTTTCAATGTTAACACGATATAAAATATCATATGTTTCGGCAAGTTTTCCTGTTAATTTTATCTGAAGTGCCTCTATTGGTTTTCCTTGACCTGTCGTTCCTGCGGTTTCATCATTTTTAACTTCACTTTGCCATTTTGAACCAACATAGGCTTTATAAGCTATATCTCCTGGTATTTTATCGTCATTAAGTTTTATTTTTATAGCCTCTAAATTGTGATTAGGATATCCTTTTTCTGCTCCTCCTGTGACATAATTTTCCCAACCTACTCCTGAAAAATGAGTACTATAACTAATTAAGTTACTAATAGTTAAATAACTTGTCGTTTTAGAATCTATTGGTTTTGTGTTTGGAACAATTTTGATTTGGATAGCTTCTATTTTAGAATCAAAACCACTTGTTCCAGCAACTTCTCCATTTTTAGCCCAATCTAGCCAACCATGTCCTGTAATATATGTTTTGTAATAAATGCTATAAAGATCCGTAATTTTTCCTGTTAAATTTATTTTTATAGCTTCTATTCCATCAATAGAATTTATATCACCTGACTCTATTCCACCTTTTACTAAATTAGACCATTCTCCATTATAAGCCTTAGTTTGATAAGATATTTCTCCTGCATATATTTGGCTTACTAAATTAACTTTTATTGATTTTACATTTTTTGCTTGTTTAGTACTTCCTGAAGTAGCACCATTTTCTACTTCTTCTTGCCAACTATCACTATAAGTTTCATATTTTATTTTAGGTGTTGCTTCTAGAAAACTAGGATTTTCTTTTTCTATTATTTCAGAATTTTTCTTGACTAATTTTATTTGAATTCCTTGTAATGGAATTGAGGCATCAGTACTTCCTGCTTTGGCTTCATTCTGAGCCCAACCAGTCCATCCATAATCAGTAATTTTAACGCGATATAAAATATCATATTCTTCAGCAAGTTTTCCTGTTAATTTTATCTGAATCGCTTGGATTGGCTTTCCTTGCCCTGTCGTTCCTGAGGTCTCATCATTTTTAACTTCTTCTTGCCAATTTGAATCGACATAGGCTTTATAGGCAATATCTCCTGATACTTTATTATCATTAAGTTTTATTTTGATAGCTTCTAAGTTATGATTAGGATATTCTTTTTCTGCTCCTCCTTTTACATAACTTTCCCAACCTACTCCTGAAAAATGAGTTTGATAAGATATCTTATCACTAAAATCATTTATGGTACTTATTTGTTCTATTTTGGAAATATTAAAAAATTCACTTTTATCTTTAATGGTAATTTTATATTTATTATCTTGTTTTTCTAAGTTTATAGGAACATCTCCTAAAATAGATTTAAAATAATTTGTAATTGTTTCTTCTTTTGTATTGGAAAGTTCTATATTTAAACTTTTAGTATAATAAAATTCACCTTCGTAAGATTCATTATAACCAGTTAATTGATATTTAACTGTAGAATCAGTTATATCTTTTATTTGAATATTAATATTATTATCATTGATTTTTTCTTTTAAAACATTATAAAAATATTCAGAAGAATTAAAACTAGTATTATAAATTAAATTAATACTATCCTCTACTTTCATTTGATATTTAAAATCTCCATTTTTACTATTATCTTTTAACGTAATAACTTTATCAGTTAAAGATATATTTTTAGTATTAGTATTTTTTTCTTTATCAAGTGCATATACTGGTACTATATACGTAAAAAACATTACAAACACTAATAATAAATTTAATGATTTTTGAATTTTATTTTTCACTTTTCCCACCTACCTATATAATAATTATATTATAAATTAAACTATTTTTAAATACTTTTTTATTATATAATAGTAAAAATGTAAAGAAAATAACAAGCAGCAGCTTACCATTATTTTTTATTTATTTCACTTTTTAATATAGATAACTCTTGTATTAAAAGAGTAGTTTTTTTTCTTTGTCCTGAAACTATTATAGTTAAAGCCATAGTCAAGAATGTCAATAAAACAAGTATTATTCCAATTATCATGTTAGACATAGTTTGAAAACCAGTTTTATGAGTTATCAAGGCAAAGGCATTTGGAAATACTGCGACTACAAAGATAACTAAGGATATAAAATACCAAAGTAAAGAATATTTCTCAGGCATTCTTCCTTTTTTTAAAATTATAGTTGTTATGACAAATAATAAAACTGAAAATATTATTAAAGCTATTATTAAATTTAACGGCATTTTTTATACCTCCTCATTCTTATTACTAGAAGTGATAAGCAAACATTAATCATATAGTAAGCATTTTTCCATGAACCAATAGATGAAACTCCAGCAGTTCTTTCGTTCATTTCAACTGGTATTTCTTTAACTTTATAATCTTTACGAATTATTTCAGCAGTTGTTACAGGTTCTGGATATTCTGGTGGATACGATATTGAAAAGTCTTTGATAATCTCTTTAGAACACGCTCTAAAACCAGAAGTAGTATCAATTATCTTTTTACCAGTTATTACTTTCATAAAACATGATATTACTTTAATGCCGACACGTCTTAACCAAGTTGTCTTAAAGGTATCGATATCTTCTATAAAGCGAGAACCAATAACTAAATCAGCTTCACCTTTTTTGATTGGGTCGACAATATTTTTGACATAATTTATATTATGTTGTCCATCACCATCAAATTGAACAGCAATATCATAACCATTTTTGTAAGCATATTTATATCCTGTTTGAACTGCTCCACCTATTCCTAAATTGTGAAGCAGATCTATTACGGGAATGTTATTTTTATGACAAATTTCGCTGGTATTATCAAGTGAACAATCATTAATTACGATAACATCATATTTGTCATCATTTTTTTTGTTATACTCTTTTATTTTATTATAAGTATTTAAAATATTTTCTTCTTCATTATAAGCTGGTATTATTAATAATGTTTTCATTACTTCACTTCCTCATATAAAGATAAAATCTCTTTTTTTATTTTATCCCAAGATTTTTCTTGAGCGGTTTTCTTTCCATTTTTTATTAATTTTTCTCTTAAATCTTTGTTATTTACAAGCTCTTCTATTTTATTTATCGCATCATCTATATTTCCTTTTTCATAAGTAAGAGCATTGTATCCATCTTTTATGTATTCACTATTTCCTTCATTAAGTAATACGACACATAAGCCGCCTGTTGCCATCATTTCAAGTGGTGGATAAGAAAAGCTTTCTAAAATACTTGTTTTTAATAAAATATCACATTCTCTATAAATATTTCCAACCTCATCATGAGGGATTTTTTGATAGAATTTATCGACATGATACCATGATTTTGGTGTTTGATCATAAGATAAATAATATATTTCATATTTTTCTTTATCTAGTTTCTCTACTATCTTAAAGCTTTCATCAACATTTTTATGTTTGTCTTTCGAATTCCCTTCGATAAGTATTTTTATTTTACCCTCAAAAGTTCTTTCTTTTTTTGGAAATAAACTTAAATCTATACCATTAGGTGCATATTTTACTTTGTTATGAAAATCTTCTTCTAACCATTTTTGACACCATTTAGAAATAGTTAAATATTCTACTCCGATAACTTGATTATAAGTAGCATTAGATTTATATTTTTCAAATTCTCCTGGATCATAAAATCCTGTCTCCATACTTTGAACTAAGTATTTAGTTTTTTTAGCATTATAATATTTTCTAGCATATTCAAGAGTTAACCACATAGTGGCAACTATTGTATCTAAGGCTGCTGCCGGTTCAGTTTTGATAGTTGAGACTACAAATAGATAGTCATCTTTATCAGTTACTTTAGTTTCTTTTTTTGTCTTTTTATTTATATTAAACATCGTCACATCATAGCCATGTTTTTTTAAAATAATTCCATGTTTTATCGCTACCATTGTTCCACCACTTATATTAGTAGAAGGAAGAACAAAGGCAATGTTAGGTCTAAGTTTACTCTTGATAAATTCAGCGAGATTATAACCAGATTTGGTAGTAATATGACTTTTCATTACTTCGTTATAAGCATTATCACCAAGGTTTTCACGATAATCTTTGTCCTCGATCAATTTTTTTAAACCTTCATCCCATTCTTGCTCATTACTACATAAAACTCCAGTTTCACCATGAACTATCACATCTTTAAAGGCGCCGACGTTTGAAGCAATAGTTGGTATTTTGACAAGAGATGCTTCAGTCCATTTATTTTCTGACTTGGCCTCATTGAAAATACTATCTTCTAAAGGCGCTAGATTTATATCTATCGACCTGATTAAATGAGGTAGTTCTTTCCAATCCATAAATGGTGATGTTAACACTTTATCTTTTACTTTTTCCATTTCTTTAGGTAAATCTAAAAGTCCTACTATTTGTAAATAAACATTATCATATTCTTCTAAAATTTTAATGATACTTGGCATAATTAATTTAAAGTCATCATTATGAGTAATACTTCCTGAAAGATAACCTAAAATTATTTTATGTTCATCTTTTACTACTTCCTTTAAAGCATTTTCAGAATATTTAACCATTTCTTCACTGGCGACATTTCTATTGACAAAAACTTCTTTTAAGTGTTTACTCATTTCCGTTTGCAGTCTAGTAGTAGAGGCAATACCATATTCACAAAGATCTAAAGTTTTACCCATTCTTTTGACACCATCGTCATAAAGATCTCTTTCTTCTTTCGTCATCGTATCTAAAAACTTAATAAGTTTAGTATGTTCTAAATCGAAAACTAAATCATCAATATCATAAAACACCGTTTTATTATTTTCTTTGGCAACTTTTATAAACTCTTCGATGACAGGTAAAATTGGACAACGATAAAAGACGAACCCTCTATAGAATCTAACCATATCTAAATCTAGTTTATCATAATCCACTTTATCACAACTTACCCCATAAGAGTTTAATTGTTCCATTTGATGAGTAACTCTATATCTTTGTGGGTGTGGAAGAGAACAACCATTAATAAATAATATATCTTTAAAAGCTTTATCATATTTTCTTGTCGTAGCACTTGCTTTGAAATAGACAAATTTAGCACTTTTAGTGGCAAGCCCAGTTATTCCTTCTTCTTTTAAAGTTCTTTTAGATTTTCCTGCGAGCTCTTTAATTCTTTGTTTATCCATAATTACCTCCTCATTTTAATAAAACGCTACTAATATTGTAATTATATAAGAAATCATTGATATATTTAAAAATTGATATATAGTCTCTGATTTTATTTTTAATTTTCTCTTTTTCGGTACTAGCATGATTAAAAATAACAATAACACGGCAAGGAAATATCTTCCTTGAACTCCCTCTACTATTTCGTTTCCTGTTGGAGTCCAAAGCAAATACATAGCAAAGAATACTCCACCAGCAAGTAATATTAATATTAATAAAATATTAATTATCTTAGTTTTTAATGTTAATTTAGATTCATCTGCTGCGGTTACAAAGCCCATAAATATTAAATAATTATATACTATGAATAAATCTAGTTTTTTAGATAACCAACCAAACGAGCCAATCATACTTTCTAAATAGAAAGAAGTATTGTAATTTATTGTATTATAGATGATTTTTAACAAGTGTCTTGGGTGGAATAATACTGATGCTATTGTATTTGTTGCGCCTTCTCCTGCTTTTACACCTATATTGTTTAAATATTTGATAATAAAACATGTTATAAGTGCCGTACCTCCCATAATCATTAAAGATTTTAATTTATCATATTTTTCTTTACCAAATTTTTTCTTATCTAATAAAAGTAAAGGGAAAAATAATAATATATATGGTTCTTTAATATCTAAAATAAATATTGCCGAAATAGTTAAAATAAGCAGTTCTTTTTTAGTAATTTTTTCTTTAGTGTTATAAAATTTAATCAAATAGGCAGTTACTAAAATACATAAAGCATTAAGAAGTGAATCATATGAGTAAGAAATCATCTGTTGAATAAAGACTGGAATTAAAACGACCATTAAAAATATTTTCTTATGCTTAGGTATAATTTTTAAAGCATACATGATGATTAAAAATGCTACTAAAAAGTTTATAATACGACCTGAATAAAATATAACCATAGGTGAATTGGAAACTAAATCAGCTATTTTAATTCCTATGGCAGGAATAGAATAACTTAAAGATTTATTAGGACTTACTTTTGCTACTTTTTTATAAATAGTTTTTGTACTTTTAAAACATTTAAAATATTCATCTCTTAAAATATTGTTACTCTCTGGAGCTTTTATTTCTGAATAATATAAACAATTTAAATTTTTAGGAGCTTTTACTTTTTTCTCAGTCATAGTATAAGCAGGAGTATTAGTAATATCATATTGTGATAATCTCATCGATTTATTAAAATGGAATATTTCATCTGGAATATCAAATGCTGGATATATAAAGAGAATAGGAATTATATATGTTAACATTAACAGCAAAAATTTACGTTCACTTTTTATTTTATTATTGTTGATTAAATAATTAATGATAAAAAATATTATTAAGAAAATGAAACAAGCTACTAAAACTTCATTATAAAAACTAGAATGTCTTGTAATACTATAATAGATTTCTTTTTTATTCATCGCAACAGTAATAGCATGATTTTCATCTTTTACTTTTATTGGAGTAACTATAAATTTATATTCTTTTTTTGGATCTATTTTACGATTAACTTTAAAATATTTAAGTTTATTATCCGGAAGCTTTTTAGCATTAAAATTCTTACTATATATTACTTTATCATTATCTTCTATAATTTCAAGTTTATAAGTTGAATTATTAACACGTTTATATGTTCCAAAGACAATACCTAGTTTTTTTATTTCTTTGGTTTTGACAATTTTCATTTTTTGCTTAACACTTTTAGTTACTATAGGTTTATCATAACCTGTAAAATTATTTGTTACATAAGAAATCATATAATTATTTGTAACTTTAGGAACAAGTAGACACACTATTACAATTGAAAATATAAGTAAAAACAAATTACGTGGAAAGAACTGTAATAAAATATTTTGTGGTTTTTTTTCGGACCATTTACTATAACTTTCATTAACTTTATTTATTTTTCCTATGATATTTTTAAATCCATTAACAATATTTTTCATAATTTCCTCTCTTTTCATTATTTTTATATAGATAATTTCCCTTTTATACCTTTTTTATAATCTCTATATCCTTTTAAATAGTATCTTATTTTTCTTATTTTATCTTTTTCAAACAAAATAACACCTAACATATTATGTCTTTGACTTATTAAACTATAACAATATCCGGGATCAAAATCTTTATACATATCACAAATATAATGATAGTTTCTCATTATATAGTATCTTCTAAAATAGGGATGATTCATACATAAGAAGAGTCTTCCTCTAAGATTTTTATAAAATAAATTACCTAGATTGTGATCTATTTCTACTTTGTTATATCTAAGGATTTTAAATCCATGTTTTCTTAAATTTAGACAATACTCTATATCTATTCCATCTATGAACATCCAGTCTTTAAATCCACCTATTTTCTCATATATATCTAGATTAACTAAGTTACCTGAAGTCATAACATCTCCTGGATTATCAAAATCAGTAGTTGGTTTTTTGTCGATTAATTTAGTATTGTGCCAAGGAGTTACTATACCGATATCACTCATGTTTTTTGTTAAAACGATATTTTTTAATTTTTTTAAAACCCCAGGTTTGAAAGTAGTATCCTGATCCATAGTAAGTAGCCATTTATAACCTTCTTTAATAGCTTTTTTCGCACCTATATTTAAAGGTATTGCGACACCTAAATTATCATTATTAAAAATATATTCTATCTTTTTATTCTGAGGAATTCTTTTCTCATTACTTTCTTTTTCAGTATTATCAATAATATATAACTTATCTATATCATCTATATAGGTAGAAATATTTTTTAAATCATCATCAGTTGGATGATATAGTGTCACTACTCCTGCTAATTTAAGATTTTTTTTCATATTATAACTCCTCTGCAAAACCTTTTTTTAGTTTTTTAAATATTTTAATACCGAAATATAAAAGTATAGAACTAAAGATAAATACTACAAATAATGATTTAAGATTTGGATTTGTTTTATAATAGAAAATCTCTCTATAAGCATTAATTATAGTAGTCATTGGATTTAAATTAAGTAACCATCTCATATTTTCAGGAAATAGTTCTGGTGAATATAAAATTGGTGTCCCATAAAATAACATTAAAACAAAGAAATTTATAATATATTCAGCATCTTTAATATAGACATTTATGGCACTGGTTATAAAAATTATCCCTAGAAGTAATATATATTGAACCATGATGACAATAGGTAAAAAGATAATATTAATACTAAAACCAAGACCACTACAAATTAAGAAAAGACAAATTATTAAACATGAAATTAAATAATTTATTAAACCACTTGTAACAATTGAGATAGGAAGTATTTCACGTGGAAAATATACTTTTTTAATTATTCCACCATTAATATTGATACACGATGTTCCTTGATTAATAACAGTAGTAAACCAGTTCCAAGGAAGTATTGCAATGACTAAGAAAGTTACATAATGTGGTTGTGTTGATTTTAAAATAAAAGGAAAAACAATCGCATAAACAAGAGTCATAAGAAGTGGATTGACAAATGACCAAAGCACTCCTAAAAATGATCCTTTATATTTACCTCTTATTTCTTTACTGACATTACTTTTTAAAAGTTGTCTATAATTATATATTTCTTCTATCATTTTAACCACACACCTTTAAGTATTCATCTATTACTTTGGAAGCTTTTCCATCCATTCTAACTTCTCCTTCATAGATCCAAATAGCTCGATTACATAATTTTTTAATTGATTCTAAACTATGACTAACAATTACAATAGTTTTATCACTTTTCTTTAATTCATCTAATTTTTGAAAACATTTATCTTGGAAATGTTGATCTCCTACTGCAAGTATTTCATCGATTAAAAGAATCTCAGCATCTACATTTATCGCAACTGAAAAAGCAAGACGCATATACATACCAGATGAATACGTTCTAACTGGAGTATCAATATATTCGCCAAGTTCTGAAAAATCAATTATATCCTGGACTCTAGCGTCTATTTCTCTTGCACTAAGTCCAAAGATTGAGGCATTAAAATAAATATTTTCGCGTCCTGTAAAATCAGGATGAAATCCAGCTCCCAATTCAAGAAGTGACGTTAATTTTCCATATGTTTTTATCTCACCTGTTGTCGGATAAATAATTTTAGTCATCAGTTTTAAAAGGGTACTTTTACCACTACCATTAACTCCAATCAAAGCAACAGTCTCTCCCTTTTTTATTTCGATATTAATATCTTTTAAGACCTCATGATAATTAACTTTAGTCTTATTCCAAAATACTAGACGTTCTTTTAAAGTATTAGGTTTATCATAAAATAATTTAAATTTCTTATAAACGTTTTTTACGACGATTGCATTATTACTTTCATGTTTTTTCATAAATTTTAAACACCTCTTTAAACTAATAATTCTCTAATAATTATATCATGAAATAAGACAGTAATGCAATTATAGAAGAATAATCTTTCTCTATAATAAAAAAATAAAAGAACAAAGGATTCCCTCAGTTCTTAAATACTAACTAAAAAATTATGAATACGAACCATCATATCGATATTAGTTATTAACATAACTATTATAATTATACTATAAGCTATTACTTTGTTAACTTTTATTTTTTCACTTAAATAATCAATACCCATTACAAATAGAGGTATTGTTGCCCATGAAAATAATAAAGTAAATAAAGCAGAAGTATGAGGACTCCAATTTAAGATAGTAAATAAAACGAATGAAAATAATATCCATATAGTAGAAATCTTTACAAATAATTCTTGATAGTGTTTGATAATTCCAATTACGATAATAATCAAAAAGATTATTGTAATCAGAGATGGAGCTTTGGATAAAGCAGTCCAAAAAAATCCGCTTTTAGTATTTGAAGGTAAAGCAACAAGTGAATTATATAACATATTGATAGTGCAATAAAATTTTTCTATAAAAGTTAAATAGTCTATAGAAAATGTTTTACGCATACCTTCTAATTCCGAAAAACCATTTACTAATAAATGCATTCTACCAAATAAAATACATAGGATAATTGTTATTATAATAATTTTTAGCGCTTGTTTTAATTTAGATTTTATATCATCTTTTTTTAGAAATTCACAAATCCCTATAAAAGCATTGGTAGGTAATATAAAAGTTGCTGCAATCAAGCTAGATATAGAACTTTTATTTTTACAACATAACATATAAACATAAAGCACTAAAAAGAAAGTACAAATACAATATTTTTCTAAAAATATTAAATTAATTATAGTTGGAAACGATATCATATAAATTATAAATGTCATTTTATTTTTAGTAATTTTCTTTAATTGTAAACCGATTAAAATTAATAATTGGGAATTGATAATTTGAATTATAATTGCTTCAATAAGATTTGTTATTCTAGAATTTAAAAACAAACTAAAAATTGTTTTTATAAAAATACCAATTGGATACGTAAAAATATTTATTAAAGGATGCCTTATATCATAATAAATTGAGTTGTTAAATAAATTATCAAATACAAATTTAGAATCCATAGAATACACAATATCCATTGATGAAAAATACTTATTTTCAATTATATATAAAACAGTAATTAAAATAATTGATGTGATGGTTGCTATAAGATAAGCTCTTTTGTCCCATTTATCTAAACTATTATAAAAATCTACTAACCAGTTTTTTACTTTATAACCAATTATATTAATAATACAAATCATAGAGAACATCGATAAAATAAAATATCGAAGACTAAAGAGATTTCCTAAAATATTTACATCTATTTTATTGATCATACCTTTACTATTATAAATATTTAAAACTACGATTATTGAAAATATACTTAAGAAAACCGACAACATATTTTTAGGAATTTCTTTTATATATTTAGATAAATATAAAGAACAAAAAAATGCTACTATTAAAGTTGGAATAACATTAATATAACTATATTCTCCTATAATTAAATAAAAAGATAAAAACATACTAGATACGACAAAAATAATTCTAATTAAAAAATCAAAATATTTATTTACTTCTTTTTTCATTTTTACCTCTTATTCTTCAATATATTTTTTTAATACAAATGTTACCTTTTCATAACCCTTATCAGTTAAATGTAATCCATCTTTGGTAAATTCTTTTCTTAATTCTTTTTTTTCATCAAGAAGTTCATCATACATATTGATATAAGTAATTTTTTCTTTTTTACATACTTTTTTGATATCTTTATTTATTTTTTTAAAATCTTTATTATTTCTTTTACCAATATTTGAATTATCCACACTACTATTTACTGGATATATACTTTCAACATAGATTTTAGCTTTATTTCTATTCTTTTTTATTTTCTTTATTATTTTTTGTATATTAGTTACTATTTTATCATTAGAAAAATCTCTTTCATAATCATTAGTTCCAATCAATAAAAACACTTTACTAGGATTATATTTATAGACTCTTCCATCTAAATCATTTAAAAGATCTTTAGTTGTATTACCTCCAATACCACTATTTACAACGTGTCTTTTTTCATAAAACTTTTCTAAATCGTATCCATACGTAATAGAGTCTCCTAAAAAGACGATATTTTCAGGAGGTGTTTGTACTAATTTTTGTTTGGTTTTACTTATTTTTTCATGATCAAAAGTAAGATAATGAATTATTAAAACACTACTTAATAAAATTATAACCAAAGCCATACCTATTACTGTTCCAAGAGGATACTTTGTCTTTTTGTTCTTTTGTTTATTATTACTTTTAATTTCTTTTGCAATTGGTTTATTACCTTCTTTATTTTTCTTATTTACAAAAGTATTATCCATTTCATCTTCTAAAGAATTATTATCAAAATTAAACTTTTGTTGTTTAGTATTAGATAATTCTTCTTGTTCTTTTTTATGATAAAGTTTTTCATTTTTTTGAACTCTTGTCATACTTTTTTTTGTATCTTTTTTAGTTTGTTTAATATTTTTTTTATCATGCTTTTTTGTTGCCATTTCTACTACCTCTCATTTTTAAAAATTCATTATAATTATATCAAATAGCTTTGTTTATCACAACTTTTTATTTATATTTAATATAGAAACTATAAAAAATATTAACCAACTAATAACCGATAATATCAAGCCTATTTTGAGATATGGTGTTTTATAATTCATTTCGATAGTATGTTTTCCTTTAGAAATATTGATCGCTAGAAAATATTTATTTTTTAAAGTCTCTACTTTTTTACCATCTACTAAAACTTCCCAACCTTTATTATATAAAGTAGAAAAACTTAAAATTCCTTCCTTATTTATATTTACATTTCCTCTTAAATAATTATCTTTGATATCTTCAACTTGAAAATCTGCTTGATTTAATTTTTCAATATCTTGTTGAACATCTGCAAAAGAAGTTGAATATAGTTTTATACTATCGAAACTATATTTACCTATTTCAGAGAAAGTTATTTTTATTTGTTTTTTATAATCAGTAAAATATCCTAGATTAATTAAGATATCATTATCTCCTGTATAATAAACTTTATTATTACCTATTACTTCTTCTTTTCTTGAAAAATTAGATGTCTTTACTTGAACAGTAAAATCTTTATACTTGTCATTATATCTATTAAAACTTTTTAATTGTAGGCGATCTATATCTTTTAAAATAACAGGAGGCTTTTTTTCTTCTAATAAAATATTATTATATTCATCATAATATTTTTGATAGTCTTCAAAAGTACTATCTTCAAATTTAATATTATTTATTTTGACATATAATTCACCATTTATTTTCTCTTTTGGTTTTAGAATTATTTTATCTTCTTCATTACCTACATTAATAATAGAATCTTTTAAATTATTTTCTGTTTTATATTTTATATTTTTAATAGAACTTAATTTAACATTTTCATTTTTACAATTATCACTTATATAATATTTTAATAAAGCATCTTCTTTTTCTAAAGGATTTAATTGATCATAAGTTTTTGTATTTAGACATTCATGATAAATCTTAGCAAAGTCTATAGAATTTTTATTTTCATAAACATAAGTATTTCCTATTACTTTATCTAATTTATAATTATAAAGATTAAAGTTTTCATCATTATCAATAAAGTATTTAACTCCAAGTAAAGAGGTTATTTTCCCTCTATTATTAAATTCTTTAATATCACTATTAACACTATGTTGACTATTATTAAGATCAAAAGCTAAATCTTGATAAAGATGGGAATTAATCGAATAATAATATTCAGGTGAATTATAATTTTTTATTAAACTTAAATTCCATAACCAATCATTAGAATTCTTTCCTATTAAATAGAAAGATTTATCTTTGTCTTTGATATATTTAAGCGCAGAATCAAAATTATCATACTTTTCTTTTACAGAATCATAAGTGTATTCCAAAGTATCATTTTCAGTATATTTTGTAATGTAATCATTATACTCAGTACTGTATAAATAGAAAACTTGAAATAAAATATTTAAAACTACAATTAAGTTTATTACAACAAGTAAATAATTTTTATTATTAAATTTTAACTTATCTTTATATTCAAAAGAAAATAAAATTAAAAGATACGCTACAAGAGAAATTATCAAAGAATAAGTAAGATCTATTTTAAATATTACTAACAATAATAAATATGGTATTAAAATTAAAATATATTTTTTTATATTCATTTGTTTTATTCTATTAAGGACAAAAGTAGCAATAAAGGATAAGACAAATATTAACATGTAAATGTATCTATTACTCGGAAAAGAAAAACCAGAGATAATATAAGATGCTTTAGAAGATATTAAAGGAATAAATAAGACAAGCATAAGGATAAATAATGGTAATTGTTTTTTTCTATATTTTATAAATTTTATCGTCGTTAAAATCACTAAAGAAGACATACCGATAAAAGCCCAGCTTGTAGCGTCAAAATTAAAGGCAAAAAGTGATTTTAAAAGACTTCTATAATAGTTAATACTATAAGAAATATCAGGCATAACTCCAAGTCTTGTAGAAGTTAAAAATTGATAGATTGTCGGTAGGAGAAAAACACCATCCATAAATATTCCAAGTAAAGCATATAAAAAGGCTTTAAACAAAACAGTGATAACTTTTTTATAATCTTTCTTATATTTATAAAATGATAAGATAATACCATAAATCATTATGATTAAAGCATTCATATAACCAAAATAAAAAGAAGAAAAAAACATCAAAAAAACAGAAAAGACAAATAGTATTTTCTTATCTTCATTTATGAATTTTTCTATTCCGATCATAGTAATAGGAAAAACAATCATAGGATTAATAAAATAAGGATGTCTAAAAGCACTTAATAAGGAAAAAGAACAAAATACATATATTAAACTTCCAATAACTGATGATGTACTTAATTCTTTTTTATATCTACAATAAAGCAAAAAAGATATTCCTGCACAATATAGTCTAATAACTGTTAAAAAGGAATATAAATACTTCATTAAATTATTTGGCACGAGAAGACTAATATAACTAAAAATATCTCCAAAGTTATAATAAGCAAGATTAGTAAACATATCTAGTCCGAAACCTAAATTCCAAGTAAAGGTATGAAAACCATTTAAAGAAAGTAAATTAGTAAATATATATTTAAAATAATTTAAAGTTATAAAGTGTTGACTAAAGCCATCATAAATCCAAATAAAATTTTTATTAGCATTTGCAAATAAATAAGATATAAAAAACATTATTATTCCAAAATATATAGTATATTGTAGTAAAGTTTTTATAAATTTATTTTTTATCATCTAAATCAATCCCCATTATTTTTCTTTGTAAAAAAGGTCCTAATATGTAATATACCTAATGATAATTTATTAGTCATATCAAGTAAGAATAATTTAAAACCAGAAGCATGTAGATAATTTTCTACATAGTATCTTTGACTCTTTTTTAATTCTTTATATTTTTCAATACGATGAAAATTTTTATCGATAGTGACTGAATGATTATGGACAACTACAACATCATTATCGACTGCTATTTTACGATGAGTTTTTTCGACTCTCTTAGTAAATATATTTTCTTCGTAATATAAAAATGTATTTTCATCAAAAAAATTTACATCTTTAAGTAGAGTTCCATCTACTAAAAAGAAACTTCCTGATATTACTCCAACTGAAGTAGTATGGCCTTTATAATAATTTTCATCATATTGTGTTTTTTTGTTAAAATAACGACTTAACCAAGGAATGTTAGCTTTAATTTCATCATTTACGGTAGGAAGACGCCAACCTCTATTTAGTTTGTTGCCTGTAACGATTACTGGGCCAACTACTCCTATTCCTATTCCATGTTCATTAATATCATTAGATAAAGTTTCAAGATCTTCTTCACTATTAATAATTATATCTGAATTAGAGAAAATAATATTAACATTTTTTAATTTCTTTAAAACGTATTTAGCACCAAAATTAAGTCCTTTGGCATAGCCACCATTCTCATCTCTTTTAATAAAATCTATTTTTTTATTTTGTAAAGTTTTTAATTTCTTTAATTTTTTAAAACTATCATCAGTAGATCCATTATCAACTACGACAATTAAATCTAAACACTTATAACCTTTTACATTCCATAGTAGGTTTTTTGTTGATTCGTAATCATTATAATTTATAATAACCATTGCTAAATTTTTTTTCATAAAGACACCGCCCTAAGTTCATTATAAAACATATTCATAATTATGGCAACAAAGATAAAAACGTTTGGTGAAAGTAAGACGTGCCCAGTTAAAAGTGCGAGTAAGATCGATAAGATAAAACTTAACATAAATATTTCTATTTTTTCTTTTTCTCGATACTTAAAATATTTTTTTATAATTTTAATAATAATTATTATATAAGGTAATAATATTATAACAAAACCAAGTATTCCTTGATGATAAAAGATATCTATATAATCCATTTCAATAGTTTTCATTTCTACATTATTTTTAGTATAACCGAGACCTAAAAGTTGGGTAGCGGCATTTTTAGTTTTATAAAGCTTATTAGTTTTTTCTAAAAATGAAATTCTTTCACTAAAAATTAATTGATCTATTTTTCTATAATCTATTAAATCATTTATAGAATCTACTTTTAAAAAGTCTAAATGAGTTTTGATATTCTTATAAAAATTAGTTGTTGGAAAGATTAATATTACACTAGTAATAGATATTAAAAATAAACTTATAATAAAACACAATCTTTTATATTTTTTATTTTTTATATATTTAATAAAGGATTTTATAAAATAATATAAATAAATTAGACCGAAACAAATAACTGGTCCTTTAGTACCAATAGAAAGTAAAGTATATAAAAATATAAGTATAATAAAAAGTTTTAAAGTATTATTTTTTAAAGAGAATATATATATCAAAAAAAACGGCATCAAAATAGAAATTACTGCTCCTACTTCGTTAGCGGTATAAAATAAACCAATACTTCCTTCTTTAGTTATCTCATAAGTTTTTAAACCTATTCCTAGAATATTAGGTATAAAAATAAAAAGTAAATAAATTATATAAATTTTACCTAACCAAGATTTATCTATATTAACTTTTTTATCTTTATAAACTAAATAAAAGAAAATAGTTAAGATCGGAATATAGATAATTTTTAATAAATTAGTAATATTTAAAAATAAAGAGGTTTTTTCATTAACATAACTATTTAATAAATATAATATTGAATATACTAGAAGTAATATAAAATAAAGAAAAATATATTTCTTTTGTTTATCTTTATTAATAAAGATAATATAAAAGCAACAAAACATTAAAAATAAAAATCTAATAATCATTCCAAAAGTAAAATCCATATTTAAATAATGAATAGATATGGCAGTTAAAACATCAATGATTGGTTGCATTATTAAAAATATTAAAATTATTTTAGAAATATTTTTTTCTATATACTTCATAATATTATCCTCCTTTTTTTATTATATCATGATTTGAGAATTTAATAGATATATTTTGTTTAAAAAAAGTTGAAAAAACCTTTAGTTTTAGCTATAATTATAAATAGCTAAGAATGAGAGGAGTTTTACTTATGGATGAAGAAAAGAGAAAAAAACAAAAAAAGACTAAGAAACCAACTAACCAAATTCTTATTTTAATATTATTGATACTTAGTTTAGTTGCTTGTGGTTTTGATGTTTATAATATATTTTTACTTAATAGTATAGAAGATTTAATAAGATATATAGTTATAGGATTAATTATAGTAATAGAATTATTCTTCTTAATAAAAACTATTTTAATTTTTAGAAACAAGAAAAAAACTAGACATAGAGTTTTAGTTACTTTTATGATTTTAACTATTATTTTAAATACAGCCTTAGGAGCAGTTATTTTCTATGGATATGGTTTAATTAGTAAAGTAAATAAAAAATATGTTACATATTCATCTAGTTTAGTTGTTAAAAGTACAAATGAAGCAAACAGTCCAAAAGATTTAGATAATGCCAAAATTGGAATGATTAAAGATAAAAAATCACCTGAAGGATATATTATTCCAAAAGAAGTAATAAAAGAAAAAAAATTAGAAGATGAAAATGATATAAAAAAATATGATGATTATTCTGCGATGATATCAGATTTATATAATGATAAAATAGATGCGATGTTTATTTCAAGTGATTATGTTACTATGTATAGTGCTATACCTGAATTTGAAAACATTGCAACTGATACTAAAGTAATTCATAAAAAATCTAAAGAAATGTTAAAAACATCAGATAGTGATAATAAATCAACTGGTAAAAGTTTAAAAGAACCATTTACAATTTTATTAATGGGAATTGATTCAGTTGATGAGGGATTAAGTAAAAATGCAGTTGCTAATGGTGATTCTTTGATACTTATTACATTTAATCCAAAAACTTTAAGTGCTACAATGCTTTCAATTCCAAGAGATAGTTATGTACCAATTGCATGTTTTTCAGATAAAGCAGAAAATAAAATTACTCATGCTGCTTGGTATGGAACTGATTGTATGATGGAAACAATTGAAAATTATTTTGGAGTTACTATTGATTATTATGCAAAAATCAATTTTAAGGGATTAGTTCATTTAGTTGATTCAGTTGGTGGTATCGATGTTGAAGTTCCTGGTAATTTATGTACAGATGATTCTAACAGAACAAAGATTGTTTGTATTAATGAAGGAAAACAACATCTTAATGGTGAAGAAGCTTTAGTTCTAGCAAGAAATAGAAAACAATTACAAAATGGAGATTTAGATCGTGGACAAAATCAACAAATAGTTATTCAAGCTCTAGTTAATAAAATTAAAAATATTTCTAATGTTAAAAAATTCACCGAAATTTTAAAAACAATTTCTAATAACTTAGATACTAACTTTACTACGACTCAGATTTTATCTTTCTATAATATAGGAAAAGATATTATTAAAAAGAGTCTAGCAAAAGATGATGCTGATTTAATAAGTATTCAACAATTATATTTACAAGGTACTGGTCAAATGATATATGACGAAAGAATGAAGATGGTTCTTTGGGATTATGTACCTAATAAATCAAGTAAAAAAGATATTAGAGAAGCTATGGATATTAATTTAGGAAAGAAAAAGCATAAAAATGTTAAGAAATTAAAATTCTCTATCAATAAGCCTTATGAAAAAGAAATCATAGGTTATGGCCCTTATAAAACGGCTTTCGCTTATGATTTAGTTCCGAATTTTGTCGGATATTCAGAAGCAGTTGCGAGAAGTATCGCAAGTAGATATGGAATTAAAGTATCATTTACTGGAAGTGGTGGTACAGTAGTTTCACAATCAGCTCCTGCAAATAAACGAGTAGATAAATTACCTAGTGGAACTGTTACTTTAAGACTTTCTGGTGCAAGTAGTAAAAGTTCTAATACTACGACTCAACCAAAGGAATCTACTACACAACAAGCACAACCTAAAGAAGAGGAAACGAAAGAAGTGGAACAGGAAAAACCTAAAGTTGATTGTACTAAAACACCTGATGATCCTAGTTGAGTATGTAAATAAATTTGTGTAAAGATAAATCCTTTCTATGGTAATATAGAAATATATAACCAAGAAAGGATTT
>CANQVR010000017.1 GCA_947627375.1 uncultured Bacilli bacterium
AAAGATATAAAACAAATAAATCAGACTCTATTAAATACACCTATAAAATCTTTAGATGGAAATACACCAAGTGATGCTTTTAAATATGTTTATGGAGATGATTTATATTATAAAATTTTTGATATTGTCAATGGCGAACGCAAGTGAGTTCATCTTGACCATTGACAATAATAACTAATTTAAAATATTTGAACAAATAAAGTTTACCTTTATTTGTTACTAAAAAAGTAAATAACTACAAAGAAGCAAAGAAACGGAAATAAGTTTAAAAAACGGACTTTGGTCTGCTATTTTCGTCGTGGAAAAATATAATTACTTTATTATAAATTTAAAAACTTAAGTCCTCTTTTAACATCTAAATAAGAACTTAAGTCTAATAAACCAATATTTTTAAGATAAAGCGAACTTTATTCTAAAAATTGGCGAAAAAAGTATATTTATACAATTATAATTAACATTAAAAATTGTTATATCATTATAAAAAAAAGAAATAAGTAATATCAAAAAATATTACTTATTCATTAACATCAGGGTTTTGTTTTTGAATCTTTATTACAATTTGGTACGAATTTTCAAAATCCATTTCTTCACTATCAATATTCAAATCTTGTTCTTCTAAACTTCTAATTGTATCACGTATTACATTTATTCCATTTTGAATATTAGAATTCATAGTTTTAGGTTTTTCTTTATTATGTCTTCTTGATCTACCATATTTCTCTTCATCTTCATCTTCGATTTCATCACGTAAAGCCCCTTTGTAAGATGAAGGTTTTAAAGAATTTGCTTTTATACCACTTACTCTATTTCTTCTTTGAAAATCCTCTAATGTTGGCGTTTTAAATAGTGTTTCATCAAATGTCGACGTCGCTTTTAAATCATCATTTTGCTCTTCTTTTAGATCATTAACTTTTCCATTCATTTCGAATGGTTCGTCCATATATTCATCATCTTCGATTTCTTCATCTGATATATCATCATCAAAATGCTCTTCAGTCTCTATTGGTTTATTTCTCTTATTAGTTTTAGGAGGTGTTTTCAAATTTAACAAACTATCAAGTGAAGTTGTCGTATCTTTCTTTTCAAAACCTGAATTTGGTTCATTATCATGATTTATAAAGCCATTATTAACATCATTAAAATCAGAAAGATTACGTTGAGGTGTACTTGTAAATTCAAACTTTTTCTCCATATCCTCATCATCGTCATCATCTTGATCTAAGTCAGGATCTATTTCTCCATAATTAATAAATTTAGGTTTATAACCTTCTTCATTAAAATTTTCATATTCATTATTATCTTCTTGAGACAACATACTATTATCAATTCCATCAACTAATTGTGGTTTAACATCATGTTTTTCCTCTTTAACTTCTTCTTTTGGTGGATTTAATTCACTCGTCACATCATCAAAATTAATCATAGTATCAGGCATAGGTGGTCTTTTTTCTGTTCGAGAAGGTGTTGGCTCATCAATTCTTTCTTCCGTAGTAAGAGAAGAATTAAATTCAGGAACTGGTTCCTTTTCTATTTCTTTTTGTAAATCATTTTCACCTTTTATTAAACTTTCTAATTCCCTTACTGTAATACGTTTTTGAATTACTTCTTTTACCAAACGATCTTGCTCATCCTTATCATCAACTGATAATAACGCTCTAGCGTGTCTTTCAGATATTTTACCATTTAACAAAGCATTTAAAACTGATTCTGAAAGACCTAATAAACGTAATTTATTAGCAACAGCAGATTGACTTTTCCCCATAGTTTTCGCAAGTTCTTCTTGAGTCATTTCATCTATTTCTAAAATCTTTTGATAAGTTTTAGCCTCTTCGACTGGATTTAAATTTTTTCTTTGTAAATTTTCAAGTAAAGCTACTTTAGAACTTTCTTTATCATCTAAATCTCTAATAATCGCAGGAATTTTAGTAAGACCTGCCAAAGCTGCAGCTTTATATCTTCTTTCACCAGCAATTATTTCATATTTTTCACCATTTTTACGTACAATTATTGGCTGAATAACACCATGTTCCTTAATAGAAACAGCAAGTTCCTTTAAAGCTCTTTCATCAAATAATTCTCTTGGTTGAAAACGATTAGGAATAATATCGTCTAAATATAAGTATACAACTTCGTTTTCCGAATGCATAAAACCACCCACTTTTAATTCTTTTTCTTTTTTATCTACTATCTTAACTTATTATAACATTAAATCTTATAAAAATACAATACATTTTATTTTTTTGAATTAAGTTTACAAGAAAAAAAGAAGAATTTATTCTTCCTCTTCTTGTTCTTCTTTTGGCTCTTCAGCCTCGTTATAAGCGCTTATTACTGCTTCTTCGAACATTGCTCTAACTTCAGGATTTATAGGGTGAGCTATATCACGATATCCTCCTGTTGCAGTCTTACGACTTGGCATAGCAATAAATAAACCATTATCTCCTTCGATAATGCGAATATCATGAACTGCAAAACTATCATCTAATAATACTGATGCAATTCCTTTCATACGAGATCCTTCTTTTTCAATCTTACGTACGTTAACTGATGTAATTTTCATTTGTTTTTTCCTCCTCATCATTATAATTACATTTTATACTAAATATATAGAAAATGCAACATTTTTTAACAAAAATAATTATTCTATTATTTCCAAATTTTCAATTAAAATGTCACTATACGTAAAAGATTTGATTCTTCCATCAACATTATTAGTCTCAATAGTAAAAATAGCAGGATAGGTATCAACTATTCTCCCTTCAAATTCTTCGATTTGATTACGTGAACCATTAAACTTAAATTTTAAGAGCATTCCTTTCTTTTGACTCATTTCTTTTCTTATTTTTTCTACATTCATCGTGGAAAACCTACATACATAGTACCATTAGTAATAATACCACCTATCCCATTAGAGCCATATTTTGTTTTTTCTATCATACTAATTAAATCTATAGTTTTATTTTTTTCAGATAAAGCAATAGAACTAGCAATAATCGCTGGATCTAGAGCATGAATATTTATTCTTTTAGGACTTGAAGCAAAATTAGCACCTGATTTTATTAATTGTTCATAATTAGATTGACAAGCACCTGCGATAATTATAAGTTTATCTTGACTTTTTTCATATTTCCGAGCTTCTTTTATAGTTTCAACAAAATTTTTACTATTTTGATAATTATTAATATCCTCCAAATCATTTTTTCTTCGATAATAAGCATCATGCCCAGTAATTACAATAATATCAGGTTTATATTTTTCTAAATACCCTCTTATTTCTTTAGCCATTATATTTTCTTTTAAATTTACACCATGAGCTTTCACTTTTATATCTTTATAAAATTTCATACATCTATCAAGATAATCGACATCTCCATCGACATGCAGTACTGTTCCAGGAATATAAAAATATTGACTTCGATCTAAATTAATATCTTTTTTGTTCTCCTCAATAATTTTACGATCATTTTTATATGAATCTATATTTTCTTCTACTTTTTCTAAATCTTCTAAATCACTATCTGCATAAAGTCTTAAATCAACACCTTTTAACAAAGCCACATTTTTATTAATCTCAAGTATTTTGAAGACAATATCATTATTATGAGATTTACGGCTTACAATATCTCCTACTTTAAAATTCATTTAATCATCTCCACCAATACTTATGCAAAAAAAAAAGAAAATATTACTAATTTAATTCATTAGTAATATCAACAAAAACTTCAAGTGGTAATTGTTCTGCACGTACAGTTAGATCTTTATTATATTTTTTTAAAACAGATTCAATTTTAATTAAGTCATATTTTTTTAAATTATTTTTTATATTTTTTCTTTTAAATTGAAAACTATCTTTAACAATTTTATAAAATTTATTTATATCTTTAACATATAATTTTTCTTTTTTAGCAGAGAGTTCAATAACTACACTATCTACATTAGGTTCTGGTATAAATTCATGTCTTGAAACATTCAATATTTTTTTTATATTATATGAGTAATTTAAAATAACACTTAAAGCATTATAATTACGATTACCATAAGAAGCACTAATTCTTTCTCCTAATTCTTTTTGAACCATCATTATTATTTTATTAAAATTAATAGAAGACTCAACTAATTTAAATAAAATTGGCGTTGTTATATAATAAGGAACATTACTTATAAAATAAATATTATCTACTTCATATTTATTTACATCAAGTTCGATATTTCTATTTAAAAAATCATCAAAAATAATTTCTACATTTTCTTTAGTTGCAAAAGTTTCTAAAAGAAAATCTTTTAAACTATCATCTATTTCATAAGTTAAAACATATTTAGCATGATTTGCTATCTCTTTAGTTAAAATACCAGCACCAGTACCGACTTCTATTACTAAAGAATTATCCAAAATATCAGCTTTTTTAATAATGTTTTTTATAACATTATTATTTTTTAGAAAATTCTGACCAAATTTCTTTTTAAATCTAAAATCATCATTCATTCTAATCACCTAAACTTCGCATTTAATATATCAAAAAATCTAAAATTATTCAATTAAAAAGATACTTATTTTATAAAGTATCTTTAACAGGTACAGCAATATGTTTTTTATCTTTATGAGAATGCATATCTTCATCGTTAACTTCTTTTTTCTTTTTCCTAAATCCTCCACTAAACATCAAGAAAACATCTCCAAGACATAATCCATAAATCAATACATTAATAAAAGTAATAGAATCAGAAAAATAATTAAAGTCAATTCTTGCTTCGTTTTTCATACTATAAATCATATAAGGATCAGCTATAGCTCTCACAGCTAAAAGTGTTATAGTAAAAAATACTAAGCAACAAGTTAAATTAAAGAATACATTTGTAGTAACAACTTTTTGTCTTGCAAACATATTTATAATGAATAAAAGTAAAATAATCATATGTGGAATAAATACCTTAATCATTTGAAGCATATCTTTATCAAGTCTCTGATACATCTTCACCATAACATATAAAGATGCTCCAAAAGCTGCAACAAATAATATAAATTTCAAAAAGTAAAATAAACCATTTAAAATTCTTGTCATTAGACACCTCCTACAGTTCTATTAAACCATCTAGCTACTTCTAATACGAAATCAACTGATGATAAATAAGAATTATTAATTTGATAATAACTATCTTTAGTCATCTCAAAAATATTAGTTTTTGAAGTTTCACTACTAAAATAATAACTTCCATTATTAAGTAATACTTTATAAACATAATCAGTATCTTGTCTTAACTTATCTGCATTTAATTTTATAAAAGGCGCTATTCTTAATAAATCAGGATCAGTAAATTTAGCTTTATCTCCTGTTAACCCAAGTTCATATAACTGAGTTACAACACAATTATTTACTATTTTAGATTGATAAACATTTTGAAATCTATATACATCAGTGATATCAAGTTCTGTCTTCTCAAAAATTTCTTTTAGTTCTTCACTTTCATATTCCTTTAAACATAATTGTAATTTTGAATTAATAGTCATTAATTCCACTTTGTTTTTAGCTCCACTATACGTATTAGGATTAAAATTATCAGTTATAGTTCTTATTTCTTGTAACTTTTGATTAACTTCTGCAGTTTGAGTATTATCAGTATTTCCTTTGTTAATCACAGTCGAAATATCTTTATAATGATAAAAATTTATAAAAAGCAAGAAAAAAGATGCTCCAAATACTAAACCAATAAACGTATACCCTAAAATTTTTGAATATTCTTTTAAAATTTTAACCATTTTTATTCTCCTTTCTCTACAGGTTGGATAGATACTTTATAATGATAATATTTTCCCATCCATTTTGTTTTACTAGCAGATTGAGCAATCCATACTCTAAGTTGATAGTTGTTTTTCTTTGATTTAACAATAGAACGCTCATCTATTATATTATTTTTGATACTAGTCATATTATCTTTTTTGATAACTCTACCATTTAAAATAAGTTCATATCGTAATTGACTTCTTGAAAGTAATTCTTTCTTACTATATCCTTTTTTATCTTTAAGTTCTACTTCTTCTATTAAAACACGATATTTAGCATCATTATCACCATTATTAGAAATCTCAAATTCATACGGTTTTAACTGTTCTGCTTGTTCATCAGTATAAGGATATAAACTTCCCACATCAACTCCTTTTCCTTTATCTTTTAAAGAAACTTCTACACTACTAATATATCTTTCTCCATCCTGATTATAAAGTTTAAAACACAAGAATGCAACAAAAGCTGTAAAAATTACTATCATCAAAGAACATAATAATACAATAGTATTTCTCTTCAAACTAATTACCTCCTTTTTTATGTTTATCTTGTTCAGAATATTTTTTCAAAACTTCAAGATATCTTTCTTCATCTGATTCCTTTTTTACTTTTTTATTTTTCTTTTTAGTTTTATTATTATAGGTTTTTAGTATTTCAAAATCATCATCTATTTTATTATCTTCCTCGTTCTTTGTTTTGTTTTTTTTATTTTTATTCTTTTTCTCATTATTATTTATTTTATTCTCTTCATGTTCTTTTTCTTTTTCATCTTTAAAACTTGAACTATCTACAACTTTAGGAACATCTTTTTTATTATTTTTACTTTTTTTACTAGTAGCTATTTTAATAGTTTTAATAAGTTTAATAATATCATAAATAATAATTGCTAAACATGGTAATACTATCGCAATAATCCAACCATACTTCTGTGATAAGAAAAATTGTATATATCCAATTTTTGGAAGTTTTAAAATAACTTTACCATATATATCTTCACCTTTAACCAATGCTGAATCATCAGTATTATTGTTATCTCCTTTAGTTCTAAACAAAGCTTTATTAGTGCCTCCATGTTCGACACCGACAATTCGATGGGTAATAGTGATACCTGAGTATCTAGGATCTTTAGAATCAAAAGTAATTATATCATTTTTTTTCAATTTTTTTGGTTCAGTTCTCATTACAATAACAGCATCTTGAACTTTTATCGCAGGCTCCATACTAGGACTTATAATAACGTAAGCATTAAATAAAGGTATTGCATTCTTTCCAGTTTCTATATTCTTCTTTAAATCTATAAAATATATTATTAAAGTAACTGCAGCTATCACTAAAATCAAAAAGATTGACCACAAAAAAACCTTTGATATATAATGGAGTACTAATTTTATTTTTTTCCATGTTGTCAAATCTTTATTTTTACTCGCATTAATGTCCTCTCTCATTAAGCTCACCCTTCTTTACCCTATAATATAAATTATCATAACATATTTAAATATAAAAATCTAGTGATTAAAAAATAGTTTACATTCTAAAAACGTCTTTTGTATTATCGATAAGTATTTTCATTAATTGTTCTTTATCTATTTTCTTTATTTCAGACAGTTTATCTAGTACTAAAGGAAGATATTTAGAACTATTCTTCTTGCCTCGATAAGGGTCAGGAGTTAAATAAGGACTATCGGTTTCCAAAACTATATTTTTAAGTGGTATTTGCTCAACAACGTCTTTTAATTTACTATTTTTAAAAGTTAATACTCCCCCAATACCTAATTTATAACCCATTTTCAAATAAATATCAGCTGTCTCTTTAGATCCAGAAAAACAATGAATAACACCTTTTAAACTAGGAAATTCTTGTAATATTCTAATCGTATCTATAACAGCATCTCTAGAATGTATTACAACTGGTAAATTTAATTTTTCAGCCAAGAATAATTGCTTTTTAAATAATTCTTCTTGCTCTTTTTTATTATCCTTTGTATAGTGATAATCCAATCCTATTTCACCAATCGCTACAACTTTAGAATTACTTTTTACTACTTGTTCTAAATATAATAAATCTTTTTTAGTAGTTTTAGAAGCAAATTCAGGATGTATTCCTATACTTAAATATACACATTCATATTTTTTAGCATAAGATATTACTTCTTCATATTCATTGACATCACAAGCACTAACAATAATTTTACTAATACCTGCTTTTTTATTTTCTAAAATAACTTTATCAATATCATCATAATATTCTTTCGTTAAATGGCAATGAGTATCAATTAACATAAAATAACCTCCCTCAACTATAATTAATATAATATACAACTAATTTATATTCAATATAAAATTATTGTCAAAAAAAAAAAAAATATCTATAAAACTACTAGATATTTTGTACGCCATCTATGTATCTTGATTCTTATATAACAAAAAGTCAATAAACATAGATATACAATATCAATAATTTCTCCATCATCGATAATAAATAGCGCTACAATAGTAGCTAAAGAGAAATAACCAATATCTAAAGAATACTTCTTAATGCGTTTTTTTAACCATGTCATAAAATCTCCTTTATTTATTTCTACTTCTCACTGCTATTTTAATATAACATAAAAAAAGAAATAAAAAAGTAGTTTTACACTTTTTTTATTTCTCTTTACACGATAGTTGACATTTTTTTGTCTATTGTTCTACATATTCTCCTAAAAAACGAGCTGTAACACTTGCAATTTTTTCATCAGTAGCATTTATACTATCTTTAGTAGATACAACAAGAACTAATCCTATAGCATCACCATTCATTATTATAGGATATATGGCATAAGCACAATTTAATTTTTGTCCTTCTAATAATTCTAATTTAGAAAAATCTTTTTCTATTACAGTTTTTCTATTATCCATAATATCTTCTAAATATGTAGATATACTTTTATTTAAATATTTATCTTTTAATTCACCTGAAACTGCCAAAAAACTATCCCTATCAGAAATAAAAATATTTTTCCCAATAGTATTATTAACAATAGTAATAAATGACTTAGCAAGTTCATCCATTTCCTTTATAGAAGAAAACTTCTTTAAACCTATAGTTTCTTTATCTACAAAAATCTCAAGTGGTTCACCATCTCTTATTCTTAGGTTTCGACGAATTTCTTTTGGGATAACAATTCTTCCCAAATCATCTATTCTTCTAACGACTCCGGTTGTTCTCATAATTTATTCCTCGCTTTCTACCTAGTATTATTGTCTCTGAATACCAAAAATTTATACCTCTTTTTTTCTTATACTTATATTATAATAGGTATATTAAAATTTCTTATTGGAAATTATTGGAATTAAAAAAAATGACAAAATAAATTTTGTCATAAAATCAATACTATACTTAGATAATAAGATAAAATATTTAGCTATATTTATTTAAATAAATATGAATTATTATTCGTAAACAAGTATCTTTCCCCTTGTTCTTTTATACCATTTATTAAAGTAGTATCCTTAACTAAAATTTTTAATTCAATATTTTCTAATAATTGTTTAGGATATTTTTTTTGCATATATTTAGAAAAATCACCAATAAACTTCTTTTCTACTTCATTCCCTATATCATTATTAGAAAAATATTTATTAATATCTTTTAAAATATATTTATCTATACTATCATTAATAATAATCTTAGCTTCATTTTTTATTTTTTTATTTATTTCAATAAATGTCTTTTTATTTATTTTTATTATATCTAATTTTTTCGTAGGAATAAATTCTTCTATTTTTTCTAATAAAATCTCTTCACGAATACTTTGTAAAGGCAAAAAACTCTTTTTTATGCTTTTTCTAAACTTATTCAAAGTTTTTTCAATAATTTCATTATCTACAATAATATTATTTTTTTTCGCTAACGATAATAATTTACTTTTAATTAAGTCCATAGAATCAAGAGGAGGTTTTTGTAAAAGCAAATTAATATCATCTTCAAATAATGCTTTATTATTATTTTTTATAATTTCCTTTACAGCATCTTTATATTTATTCAAATGTTCTTGTTTTATTTTTTCTACTTCTTCTACCATAATTTCTTTTCCTTTTCTATACTTACTAATAAAGAATATCAATCATTTATTTTTTAGTCAATATTCTTTTTATAAATATCTTCTATTTTTTGTACAAATTCCACTAAATAATATATTGGATCTTTCTCCAATTTTATAGTATCTAAAATTATTATAATTTTGCTACTAGTACTTTTAAATCTAAACATTGGAGTAATTTTAAAAGATTCTACAAACAATTCTTCCATATTTACTTTTTTACTAAAATCAATATCAAAATATAATTCAATATAATTTTTAGTTTGGACAACTTTTTCTACAAATACTTTTTTAGCTTGTTTTTCAAATAATTCTTCATACATATAAATAATAACTTCTTCAGATAAAGTTCCAAATCTATCCTCTAGTTCTTTTTTTACTTCTTCTAATCGCTTTTTACTATTAATAGAGTTAATCATTCTATGTATCTCTATTTTTAAATCATTATCATCTATATAACTATCATCAATATGTGTACTAACCTGATAAAAAGGATTACTATTTTGTTCTTCTTCCTCTTCTACTTCTTCTCCTTTTTGTTTTGCTATTTCTTCTTTTAATATTTTTAAATATAAATCAATACCAACAGTATCAATAAAACCAGTTTGTTCACTACCAAGCATATCACCAGCCCCACGAATAGATAAATCTCTAGTAGCAATCGAAAATCCACTACCAAGTTCAGTAAATTCTTTAATCACATTAAGTCTTTTTACAGCAGTTTCAGTAAGAACTTTATCCTTTTTATACATTAAATATGCATAAGCAAATCTATCACTTCGTCCTACTCTCCCCCTTATTTGATATAATTGACTAAGACCAAATCTATCAGCATCAAAAATTATCAAAGTATTAACATTTGGAATATCAATTCCTGTTTCTATTATAGTTGTACAAAGTAAAATATCATACCTTTGATTAGTAAAATCTAACATCCTATTTTCTATTTCTTCTTTATTTAATCTCCCATGTGCACAAACAATTCTAGCATCAGGAACTAATTTTTGAATATCAAATGCTTTTCTTTCAATAGATTCAATTCTATTATAAAGCATAAAAATTTGACCACCACGAGATAATTCTTTATAAATAGCATCTTTTATAACTTGATCATTTTCATCTATTACATAAGTTTGAATAGGATAACGATTAACAGGTGGAGTTTCTATCAAAGAAAGACTTCTAATTCCAGTTAAAGACATTTGTAAAGTTCTAGGAATTGGCGTTGCCGTTAAAGTTAAAACATCAACATTATTCTTATATTCTTTTATTTTTTCTTTATGAGTAACTCCAAAACGTTGTTCTTCATCAATTATTAATAGACCTAAATTAGAAGGTTTTATATCATTACTAAGTAAACGATGTGTTCCAAAAAGTAAATCAATAGTTCCATTCTGCAAACCTTCCACTATTCTTCTTTTTTCACTAGGAGGAGTAAATCTATTCAAAATTCCTATATTTACAGGAAAATTCTTAAATCTTTCAAGAGCATTATTATAATGTTGATTAGAAAGTATTGTAGTAGGACACAAAAATAAAACTTGTTTTGAATCCAAAATAGCTTTAAAACACGCTACAAAAGCGACTTCAGTTTTTCCAAAACCAACATCACCACATAATAATCTATCCATTGGTTTTTTAGATTCCATATCTTTTTTTATTTGAGAAATAGCTACAATTTGATCTTTTGTTAACTCAAAAGGGACATCTTCTTCAAACTTTTTTAACAAACTACTATCTTTTGAAAAAGCATAACCTTTTTGAGTTTCTCTTAAAGCATAAAGTTTTATTAATTTTTCAGCAATATCTTTTACTTTACTACGAACACGACTTTTAGTTTTTAACCACTCTGTTCCTCCTAATTTATTAATTTTAGGAACAACTCCTTCTTTTCCTGAAAATTTATTTAAAACTTCAATGTTTTCAACTGGGATATATAATTTATCATTATCTTTATATAAAACTTCGATATAATCTTTCTTCAACCCATTACTAGAAAGTTCTTTAAGACCATTATAAACACCTATTCCATTAACTTCATGAACAACATAATCTCCAATTTCTAACTTTTCAATATTCTTAATTTTACTAGAATACTTTAATTTTGTTTTATATTTTTTATTTTCTCTTTTTATCTTAAATAATTCTTTTTCTGTTATAAAAATATAATTTTTATAAGAAAAACCTTTAGCAAGAGATTTTATAATAATATTTATTTTATTATTATAAATATTATTTACATCAGTTAACACAAAAGATACATTTAAATGTTTTGTCAATGCATTTATTTGATGCTTTTTAAGACATATTATAACTGTTTTATTATCTTTAATACTTTTTTGTAAAAATGATTCTATTAAAGTTTTATCCTCATTAAATATAGGTACATTAGAAACATTATAATCAATGACATTTATATCTTTAAAAGTAAGATTATTTAAATTCATATAATAAATATTTTCTTTGGGATTAATATCATTAAAAGAATACATATATTGATCTTTAAAATCCTTATCACGACTATTTCTATACACTAACATTTCTTCTTCTAATTTTAAATAACTATTTTTAATTTGATCATAATCTTTAAAAGCTGTGATAAATGAAGAATACTCGTATAAACATGATACTTCTAAAGAATATTTTTTTAAATACTTCTGATTTGTTTCTTCCATATTTATTTCTTGATCAATTAAAAATTCCCAACTTGGAAAAATAGTTACTTCTTCGATATTTTCAAGTGACTTTTGAGTTTCTGGATTAAAAGTTCTAATAGAATCAATAGTATCACCAAAAAATTCTATTCTTACAGGCAAATTAAAACCTATAGGAAAAATATCTAAAATATATCCTCTTTTAGCAAATTCTTTAGTATTATTAACTAATGAAGATTTCATATATCCCATTTTTACAATTTTTTCTATTAAATTTTCAAATTCAATATCTTCATTTAATTTTAAAGTTACAATATTTTTTTTATATGTATTTTTTGTTGGCAAAAAACGAAGATAACCCATTAAATTAGTAACGACAATCTTTGGTTTATCTGATTTTATAACAGCATTAAGAGTTTCTAGTCTTGTTATTTGTAAATCAGGACTAATAGCAAGAGATTCACTTGTTAAAAAATCATCCATTGGAAAAAGATATACTTCTTCTTCATAATTTAACAAACTAGAATATATTTTATTAGCTTCATATAACGAATTTATTACGACAAGGATATCTTTATTTTGTTGATGTAATAAATTATATAAATAGACACAAAAAAACTCATCGGTAATTCCGACTATACCCCTATTACCAATGTTTTTAGGATTATCAATACTTATTAAGTTATCAAAAACACTCATATTTTTCACCTATTTATTCTTACTATTATATTTACTCATCAAACTTTCAAAATCATTTTGAAAATAATCATCAATTATATTATTTACAATTTCTTGAAGACTACTTAAAATTTCTTGTTCTTCTTTCGTAAATTTACTTAGAACATAATCTTTAGTATCTAAATTTTTATTATTAGAAATACCAATTTTCAATCTTTTATACTCTCTAGTAGAAATCATATTCTCAATATTTTTCAAGCCATTATGACCTCCACTACTTCCTTTGGATTTCAATTTAAAATTACCAATAATTAAATCTAAATCATCAGAGATAACAAATATATCTGAAGAATCTATTTTAAAATAATTCACAAAATCTGATACTACTATACCTGATAAATTCATATAAGATTGAGGTTTTAAAAATATCACATCTTGATTATACAATTTAGTTTTTAGATATAATCCATTAAATTTTTTTTGAAATTTTCCTAAATTTTTAGTTTCTACATAATTATCCAAGAACATAAATCCAATATTATGACGTGTTAAAGTATATTTTTTTCCAGGATTTCCTAAACCCACAATTAATTTCATATAATCACTTCTTTCTTGTATGATATTCTTTATAAACTATTGATTTTGCAATTTTTCTATCTGATGCAACTTTTTTTATTGCTTCTTTCTCACTAATTCCTTCTTTTAAATATAAATTTATATGTTCCAAAATAGAAATATTAGAAAAATCATTCACATTTTTATTTCCTTCTACAACAATAACAAATTCTCCTTTTATTGTTTTCAACTCTTTTTTTAATTCTTCGATTGTTCCTCTAAATATTTCTTCATATTTTTTGGATATTTCACGACAAACACATATTTTTCTATTTCCTAATATTTCTAAAGCATCATTTAAAAATTTTTCTAAACGATGAGGAGCTTCATAAAATATCAACGTAGTATCTATTTCTTTCAAAGACTCTAATTCTTTTCTCCTTTTAGAATCTTTAGAATTCAAAAATCCATAAAAAGTAAAAGGTGCTGGTGTTATTCCCGAAACCGTTAGAGCTGGAATAAAAGCAGTAGCACCAGGTAAAGATATAATATTAATATTGTTTTTTATTGCATGTCTAACAATTTCATATCCTGGATCACTAATAATAGGAGTTCCTTGATCAGTTACTAAAGCTATATTTTTTCCTTCTTTTAACATTGAAATTACTTTTTGAGCAATATTCTTTTCGTTATATTCATGACAACTCATTAATTTGTTTTTTATTTCATATTTATTTAATAAATTTCTCGTTGTTCTAGTATCTTCACATAAAATCAAATCAACTTGTTTTAAGGTATCAAGTGAACGTAACGTTATATCTTCCAAATTTCCAATTGGAGTTGGTATTAAATATAAACTATTATTACCATCATAACTTTTTTGAATCATTTTATTTCACCTCATCCAAAATTCTTTTATATTCTTCTGTTTCAACATCATTTTCATATAAAACAAAAGGAGGTTCAATTTTTAATCCTGGCATACCATTTTTTATTCCTTCTATAAAAAATAATTTAGCTTCTTTCGTCTTTTCGTGATGAATAAACACTATTTTCTTAGGCATAATTTTATTTTGATAATATAAATCTAAAACTTCCATTAATCTTTCTACTCTAAAGACAATAGCAAATCTACCTTTATTTTTTAGTAATTTTTTACTAATCTTAAAAATTTCATTTAACTTAATAGTTTCTTCATGTCTACTTTGAGCTTTTAATTTATTACTAGATATTTTACCATCATTAAAAAATGGAGGATTACAAACAATAACATCATAAAAATTGATATCTTTATAACATGAAAAATTTTTTATATCATCACAAATAATACTAATTTGCTTATCTAACTTATTCATTTTAACATTTCTATCAGCAATTTCTGATAATTCTTTCTGAAGTTCAACTCCATCAATATGAGCAGAAGTTCTCAGTGAAATAATTAAAGGAATAACTCCTATTCCTGTCCCAATATCCAAAATATTTTTTACATTTCTATTTATCGCAACAAAATTTGATAGAATTAAACTATCTAAAGACAAAGACTGCATCTTTTCCATCTGAATTATTTTTCTATTTTTATATCCTACTATATCATTAATTTTTTGCATATAATTCCTCTTTACTATATTCAATAACTCCTTGGTTTTTATATTCTACTTTTATAGTCTTTTTAAATACATCTAAAGAAGTTATTTTTCCTACTCCATCTTTAGTTTCTACAATAGTTCCAAGAGATGGCATATCCTTTCTCAATTCTAAATATGTATCATCTTCATAATTTAAACAACATAAAAGTCTACCACAAACACCATTTATTTTAGTTGGATTTAAAGCTAAAAATTGGTTTTTGGCCATATTGATAGATACACTATTAAAATCATTTAAAAATGTATTACAACATAAAAACAAGCCACATGGACCTAAGCCACCTATTCTTTTTGCTTTATCTCTAACACCAATTTGACGCAATTCAATTCTAGTTCTATATTTTTGAGCTAACTTTTTAGCAAGATCTCTAAAATCAACCCGTCCAGAAGATACAAAATAAAAATATAATTGTTTTCTATCAAAAGTATACTTAGATTCTACAAAATTCATATCTAACTCTAATTCTTTAGCAACTGTTTTTGCATAACTTAAAGCTTGTTCTGAATCTTTATCATTGATTTCTACTTTTTTCAAATCTTTATTTGTAGCAACACGAATAACTTTAAATAGAGGTAAAGGAAGATTATCTTTATGTTCCTTATAAATTTCTTTTTTCACAACACCTATTTGAAAGCTTTTATCTTGCTCTACAATAACTATATCATTTTGTTTTAAATCTAACGAATTAGGAAAAAAATATTCAATTTCAGTTCCATTATTCAATAAAACACCTACTACATCATACATTTTCTTTCACCTCCATAAATTTAATTATAAAATTATCTAACCATATCTTAAAATTAACATTATAATTTAACTTAGATTTTTCATTATCTATTACATTAACTATTTTTAAAGCTTGTTTAATACTTAAATTATTAAAATATTCTTCTAAATCTTTATTCGTATCAGTTATACAACTATTGCATATATAATCATAATACCTTTTTTCTAATAAATCCAATAATTCAATAGTAACTTTTTTATCAATAAACAATTCTTTCATTAATAAATCATAATTTAAAAATGCATTTTTTAAAGAAGAAAAAATTTTAAAAAAGTGGACAAGTGTACTATTATCAGAAGAAAAGCTAATATTTTGATCCATAGTTAAAATTTGACATCTAGAAATTATAGTATCAAGTAACATATACCTATTTTTAACTACAAAAAACGCTATAACACCATCATTTGGTTCTTCTAAAAACTTTAAAATTGTATTTGAAGCATGACTATTTAATTTATCAGCATCAAATATAACATATACTTGATTTGAATTAAATGATTTATTTTTAAATTTATTTTTCACAAAAGTTAGCTGTTCTTTTTTTATCACATTATTTTCTGGAAAAATTTTTTGATAATCATAAAAACTATTTTTATCAATTAAAGTACATATTCTTTTGTATTCTAAAGAATTATTCTCGTATTTTCTAGAAAAAATATATTTTATCAAAATATCAATGATTTTTTCTGATTCTTCATTATCATAAGTCTCAATAATATAAGCATGAAAAAAATTAGCTTTATTACTAAAATTAGCTAGTACTTGTTGATAAAAATTATTATATTTCTTTATTTCTTCTAACATAAATACCTCACATAGTAAACATTTTTAATATAATTAACGCTAAAATAGATGGAGTACCTAAAAACGCTATTAATCCAATAGTAAAAAAGTTAATAGGAATTACTAAATTAAAATTAGCCGCGATAATATTATATCCATATAAAACAAATGCTCCTAATATAAATCTTTTTATGTATTCAAAAACTTTTTTCATATTTCACTTTCCTTTAGTAAAAAAATATGAAAAAAAACTTTTTTTATGATATCAACTTACGATCATTTAAAGCTCTCTCTAAAGTTAAAGTATCTATATATTCCATATCAGCTCCAATTGGAAGACCACTTGCCAATCTAGTAATTTTTATATCTAGTCCTTCTAATAATTTTTTTATATAAAGAGCTGTAGTTTCTCCTTCAATACTTGGTTTAAATGCAAAAATAATTTCATTAAAATTTTCGTTCTTAACTCTATCAATTAATTTTTCTAAACCAATATCTTCAGGATTTATACCATCCAACGGAGAAATCAAACCATTAATTACATGATATAAACCTTTATATACTTGTAATTTTTCTATTAAAAAAACATTTTTAGCATCTTCCACTATACATAAAGTTTTTCTATCTCTTGTATCATCACTACATACCGAACATTTGTTATCTTCAACAAAAGAATTACAAATATCACAATAAGAAATTTTCTTTTTAATATTTTTTAAACTATCTACAAACAATTCTACTTTTTCCTCATCAAAATCCAAAACAGAAAAAGCTAAACGTTCAGCGGTTTTTTCTCCTATTCCAGGAAAATACTTAAAAGATTCGATTAAATCATTTAAACTTTTTGGATACATGATCTAAAATAATCCTGGCATAGAATTTGTATATTTACCAAGCTTTTTCTCAGTAATATCATCAACTTGCTTTAAAGCATTATTAGTAGCAACTAAAATCATATCTTCTAATATTTCTAATTCATCTTTTGATAATTCAGAAGCTTTGTTGATTTCTACTTTAATAACTTCTTTTGTTCCTTTAACAGTAACTTTAACCAAAGAACTTTCACCTACAAATTCCATTGAATCTATTTCATTTTTAGATTTCAACATATCTTTTTGCATTGCTTGAGCTTGTTTCATAATTGCTTGCATATTCATAAATATCATCTCCTCTATTCATATTCTACTACATCACCAAACATCTCTACTATTGAAGAAGTAGATACATCTGATTCTTTATCATTTTTTTGTTTTTTAGAAGAAATTTTTGGTTCTTCTTTATACTCATATATTATACCATTTTTTTTATTTTTAATATACTCTTCCTTGTATTTTTTAAATTTTTCATCAGTAGTTAATGCTAATTTAACATTCAAACCAGTAACTTTATTATAAACTTTTTGCAACTTTTCTATATTTTCAATATTATGCTTAACTGTAGAATCATAATCATAACTTAAAACTACATTTCTAGAACTAGCAACTCTAATTTTAGAATCCATTATATTACAAATTAAATATCCTATCTTAGTATCAAAAGCAAAATCACCAAATTTAGAAAATAAATTTTTATTTTTCAACAATTCTTCTTTAGAAGCTTCAGCTAAAGCATTATTAATTCTTATTTCATTTACTTCATATAAATAATCATAATTTATTTTATTATTTTTAGACACAGGAGTAGATTCTTTCATAACTTTAGAATTTTCTCTATTTGTTCTTTCTTCTTTTTCCACAAGAACAGAATTTTGTTGTTGCTTATTTTCTTTTGTTTCCACAATTTTTGTGGAATCGTTCTTATTTAAAGCATCGAGTATCATAATTTCAAAGAATATATTAGGATTTCCACATTTTTTCAAATCAAAAAGTTTATTATTTAAATAATTAGCCAAATATTCTATTTTCTTTATTTTATCAACTGAATAATCTGATCTTTTCAAGTAAAAATCCACAATCATATCAGTCATTTTATAAATCAATTGATTAGTTATTTGAATTATATTTTTTCCTTCTTGAAAATATTTATTACTAATTTCTAATATTTTTTCAATATTAGATTGCCAAAGTAATTCAATAAAATCATTTAATTGATCATCAGTCAATAAAGAATTCAATTCATAAAAATCCTTTAAAGTTATTTTATCGTTTTTATAAATAGAAAGTTTATCCAACATAACTAAGGAATCTCTCATTCCACCTTCTGAGATCTTAGCTATTTCATACAAAACCTCATTATCAATTTTTATTTTTTCTTCTGAACTTACATATTCCAAACGTTTAACTATATTTTCGATAGAAACACGTTCAAAAGAAAATGTTTGACATCTAGATATAATAGTCTCAGGAACTTTATCCACATCAGTTGTCGCTAAGATAAAAATACAATGCTCAGGTGGTTCTTCAATTGTTTTAAGTAATGCATTAAAAGCACCAATTGACAACATATGAACTTCATCTATTATATATATTTTATATTTTAAACTACTAGGAACTAAATTCACTTTACTTTTTAACTCTCGAATTTCATCTACTCCATTATTAGAAGCAGCATCAATTTCAATAATATCAATACATTCAGAATCTTTTGATATTTGACAATTTTGACATTTTTCACATAACAATTTACCATCCAAATGATCACAATTAATAGATCGTGCCATCATTTTAGCAAGACTAGTTTTTCCTGTTCCACGAGGACCATAAAAAATATATGAATGGCTTATTTTATTATTAATAATAGCATTAGTTAAAGTTTTTACTACAATTTCTTGTCCCACTACATCTTCAAATTTCTTAGGACGATATTTTCGATATAAAACCTGATACATATTGACCTCCAAACAATTATATTATATCAAACAAAAAGGAATAATGTTATCTTTTCTTTTCAAAAAATTTTCTCATTAATTCCCCTATTTTTTCTTTATAAATTCCTTTTATATATACAACTTTATTATTAGTCTTATTTTTTCTAAAAATCATATTTATAATTTTATGGTTTTCCACATCTGAATTTTCTAATCCACAGTAAATTTTTTCTATTCTCGATTGTTGAATAGCACTAGCACACATCGGACAAGGTTCTAAAGTGACATATAATTCACAACCATTTAATCTCCAATTACCAAGTTTTTTTTGGGCTTTTTCTATAGCAATAATTTCAGCATGTTTTAAAACATTATTTAAACTATTTTTCATATTATATGCTCTTGCAATAATTTTATCATCTTTAACAATTATAGCTCCGATTGGTACTTCATCTAATTCAAAAGCTTTTTCAGCCTCTTTTATAGCTTCAGACATATATTTTTCTTGCATTAAATCATCTCCAAAAATAAAGATGCACATAAACAACAAATGTTAAGGCTGCTATTTTCCAATCCTGACCTGTTTCCACTGTTATTTATTGCATCGAAATTATTATAATATATATTTCCTTATTTAACAACTATTTTTTTATTATTTCCCAGGAAATAATAAAAAAGCATCAAAAAAACATATTAAAAATTTTGGGAAATAATTTTGTTCCACGTGAAACATTTATTTTTTATCAAAAAAACGTCATAAATTATTTCCCGGGAAATATTTTACCTATTTTTTATGTATATTTTTTTGTTTCACGTGTAAAAAAATAACAAAATAAATTTTGTTATGCGTTCCCTAAAGGGAACATTTTCTTTTGCCCAAAAATTTGATATTA
>CANQVR010000018.1 GCA_947627375.1 uncultured Bacilli bacterium
CAGGAAAGAATTTTTTTATTTTTTCCCATTTTCTATTACAATTGCTTATTTTTTTAGTAAGATAGACATTTACTTTTCATTCAACCTTTTTTTAACTTTTACAAACTAAATTTTCTCATAAAAAAAAACTTAGAATAATCTAAGTTTATTCGATTGCAGTACAAGAAACATCTCCTGGTTCACTAACATCAGTTTTTAATTTTTCAACACTCTTTCTTTCTAGTTTTCCTTCTTCAGTTCTTGCAATACCCCATTTTTTATTTTGATCTTGAGCAACTACATAATATTTAGCTGATGAAGTACCAATTCCACCTGTTCCTTCAGTATCATTTACTGTTGCTTTGATTACTACATATCCTACAAGGTCTCCTCCAAACGGAGATTTACCTGCATTATCAACTTCAAGTTTTTTAAATGGAACAGTAGCACTGTCTCCTGATGTACAGCCTAAATCATCATTTAGATAAGCATAACGAGCTGCATTTATATAAGCCTTTGCAGTATCTACAAAAGTATCTTTTCTTGCTTGTTCAATATATCTTGTAACCATTGGGATTGCTACAATCATTAAAATACCTAAAATAACAATTACCGCTAGTAACTCGATTAAAGTAAAACCTTTCTCATTTTTTAAACACTTTCTCATAAGTATTGCCTCCCTTATCTTATGTAACAATAATATCACAAAATAATATTTTTAGTCAATGGGTAAAATTGTTTTTTAATCAATAGTTTCCGTTCCACAAACATTGGAAATTGTTGGATTTTGCCAACCAGAATTTTTAAGCTCTATTTTATCATTACTTAAATTAGAAGAGTCCGTTAAAACTATCCCACGTTTTTTTAAAGTACCTTGACTTTTCTTTACATCTTCTACTATTTGAACTTGATAAATATATTTATTGACACTACTACCATTTTCATTTACAGTACCATAAGAAATAATAACAAAAGATTCTTCTTCATTATATTCTCCACCTTCAGGAGGATCAGATAAATCTCCTGTATCAAGATCAGTAAGTTTATATTTTATTTTACAACCAGTTGTCGGTTTTTTTAAATTAGAAGATGTTCTCATTTTATATTCAGCAAGACTTACCATCTTTTTAGCATCCTCTATATATGTTGTCTTTTTATTTCTTTCTACTGTTCCCATAATATTAGGAACCGCAATTAACATGATAATTCCAAGTATGGTAATAGTTGCGAGTAATTCCACTAAAGTAAAACCTTTATTATTTTTCATACAATCACCTTCTATTATAATTATAAACTAAAATAGTTTATTAATCTATAATTTTTTTTAGGTTTTCTACTTCTTTAATTAATTGTTCAGTTTTAGAAGTTTCATTAAACATATAATCATATCTAAATAAAGCAAAACCTTTATAATGGTTTAAGTTTCTTCCTATTAAAACTTGTTTTTGTAAAATATTACTTTCTTCGATCCATTCTTCTTTACCGGCTTGAGCATAAGGATCGATACTACCTGCTTTATATAATGCTAGAGCGGGTATTAATTCAATATTATTTATTTTAATTAAATCATTCCAAGTTTTAACAGTATCTATATATGGTTTATTTTCATTTTTAAATCCATAATATACTTGAGGCATAATAAAATCTAGATAACCTTTTTTAGTAACCCAAGTTTTAACATCAGCTCCATGAGTAGTATAATTATTATCTATATTACCATCAGGACTAATTCCAAATAAAACAGATTGTTTAAGATTTTTTATTTCTTGATAAGTCTTCGATATTAGATCATTAACATTTTTTATATGAAAATCTTCTAAAGTTAGACCAGGATGAGTTTTTAAATATTCTTCATAATCATCTTTATCTATATCTTGACATGGATAAAAATAATCATCTATACAAACACCATCGACATTATAACTAGAAACTATCTCTTTTATTCCTTTAATTATTAAATCTTTTACTTCATCTTTGGCAGGATTATAGAATACTCCTTTTTCAGGAATACTTTTAATATTATCAGTATTAATCCATTTATAAGCTGGATTAGTACTATCTATTTTAGTAAGATCAGGATTAGTACTAATACGATAAGGATTTACCCAGGCATATACTAAAATATTTTTTTGATGAGCAATTTTTATAAAATAATCTAAGACATCAAAACTACAGTTAACTTCTTTGGCTTTTGGAAAAATTTCACTTTCATATAAAGCATCAGAAAAAGATCTAACTTGTAAGATAATCAAGTTAAATTTTTCTTTTTCGACATTACTGATCATTTTATCTATTTCTTGTTTCGAAAGATCATCATTTTTAAATTTATTTTTATAATCTATATAAGAGACAAATATTCCTCTGATCTCTTCTTTCTTTTCTACTTTTCTTTCTTCTTTTTTACCATTTTCTATTTTAAATAACATAAGTAATAAGAAAAAAGAAATTACTATAAATATTGTAAACCTTCGCATTTATATCACCAATGTGAAGATATCATATTTTAGGTGAGAATTTTGTCATTTTATATTTTCGTTTTTTATTAAATATAAAGAATTATTTCGATAAAAACCATAGAAGACATCTTTTAGATTAGTATTTTGTTTTTTAAGCATATTATCAAGCCAAGTCTTGTTCTTTTTTATTTGTCTTAAAGTATCTTCTTCAACACTACCATCTAAAATAAGCGGGAGTGGATAAGGCCCACTTTCACTATTTGTCTTAGGAAAAACAGAAAGTTTACCACTGGTTTCTAATATAGCATAATCAACTTCTTCGATAGAAGCAATACCATTTGATCTCAATTGAGTTAGTAAATCATCTAAATTATATCTTTGAGTTAACATCTCTTTAAAGTTTATTTTTCCTTTTTTAATAATGACTGAAGGTTTACCATCTACTGCATTTCTTAAGTTTTCACTCTTTAAAGAAATCTTTGCTACTAAAAGTTGAATAACTACAATAGTTAGAATAGGTACTAGAGTTAAGAAAATACTATTTTTATAGTTTTCAATAGAAATTGCTGCAAACTCCGCGATTAAAATAGAGACTACTAAATCTATAACAGAAAGTTCTCCTACTTCTCTTTTACCCATTACTCTATATACTATAGTAATTACAAAATAAAAAAATAAAGTTTTGATAAATACATATAATATTTCCATAAGATCACCTAATTATATTGTGATTCATTGTACTTTTTTTTATACAAATTCATAAAATTAATTAAAGGAAGTGTGTTATGGAAATATTAAAAAAGAATATGAAACTAGTCTTATTATTTATAATGACTATACTAGTTGTTAATATATTTTTATCTTTGATTTATTATATCTTTGGATTTGATAAGAATATTTATAATATTATTTTATTTATTAGTTATTTGCTTATTATTTATTTTTTTAATTTAAAAATAGGAAAAAATAAAAAGAAGGAAACAATCCAAAATAGTTTTATGTTTTCTATGTTAGTTATTAGTATTATGTTTATTTTAAATATTATTATTTCTATTGAAAATTTCGGATTACAAAGTATTTTATATTATATTATTATTTTAGTTACTTCTACTTTAGGAATATTAATTGGAAGAAGAAAAAGGACTCAAGATTAATTGAGTCCTTATAAATTATAAGCACTTAAAATAGAACCATTAGTAATATTTATATTACTACCACTACTAACGGGATTAAAGACTACACCGTCTTTAGATGTATAAATAGTATGAGAAGTATTCGAACCTTTATGGAAAACTCCAATAGTATCTATTTTATAAAAACTACCACTATTCATATCAATACCAACATCTACAGTAATACAGCTTGTTTGGGTTAAAGATTTATAATCAGATGTTTTATTGTTTGTCAGAAAGGTTGTATCTTCTCCCACGTGAGTACCTAGATCAGTTACGACAGGTTTACCACTTGCTATATTTCTACCATTTGATATTACTTCTATTTCAGCCCATGATTTAGAACTGCTATTAGTAGTACAATCTCTAATAAAACGAACTTCAGTTAAACCACTTTTTCTTTTTTGATTAATGTCTATTACATCACTTAAATAAGTAAGAACTGCTTTCGTTCCACTACCACTAGCAATACTGGGACTTAGAAAAAATCTATCCGTATAACTTAAAGTAATCTCTTCATCAGTTCTATTGCTACCATTTTCATTTTTACTAAAAGTATTATTAGTTCCTGTAGGATGACCTGAAAGATAACTATTACTTACACTTTGAGCTGTCATGATACTACTGTTGGAATTGTTCTTATCAATTTTGGCTTCGGCTTTAGAGCCGGATATATTAAAATAGATTTTTTGTCTTACAGGAAAATAGATAACTCCTTTAGTACAAGCAGATGAGGAACACATTTCTACTCTATAATAACCTGTTTTTTTAGCAGTCCAAGTTTTACTTCCGGTTATTGTTTCACTGTAACTTGTAGGCATAAATGAATTTGCCGTAGCATCAAGTTCTTTTTCGACTGTCTCAGTAAAATCTTTAGTTGTCTTTTGGTTAAAAGATGCTGTTGACATTAATAAAGCCATAACCATAATTCCAACTAATAAAATACCATATAAAATTGTCGATACAGCAAAACCCTTTTCATTCAATTTCATAATACTCACCTTATAAAAATTATATCATATTTTTTTTAAGATAACTATATATTTATCTCCATACTTTTTACTCTTTACTTCTTCTAAACAGGAATTTTTAGCTATCTTAGAAAGATTATCAGTCTCACAGATAATTAAACTATCATTATTTAAAAGATTATTTTCAAGTAAAAGATTAATACTTTCATTTAGATATGTACTATTATAGGGAGGATCTAAGAAAACTAAATCAAATTTTAGATTTATATTTTTTAAAAATTTAGTATAATCCATTTTATATGTATGAGAAATATTTTCTATTTTTAATCTCTTAATATTATTATTTAAAACTTCATAAGTCTTATTTTGTTTTTCGACGAAGTAAGCTTTTTTAGCGCCCATACTTAAAGCTTCGATTCCTAAGGCACCACTACCCGCAAAAAGATCTAGGACAAGACTATTTTCTACTTTATCTTGAATGGTTGCAAATAAAGATTCTTTAATCCGCGCAAGAGTTGGTCTCGTTCCTTCTAAAGCATCTCCTTGTAAAATACTTCCTTTATATTTACCACTGATTACTCTCACTTACAACACCCCTTTTTACTTGTAATATCTTTTAAAATATTATTAATATTTAAAATTAAAAAATTAAGTTCATTTTCTTTTTCCTTATATTTAATAAAATCTTGATACTGATAAATTTCTTTTCTTAGTTTTTCACTTTTATTTTGATGATAAAGTTTTATTAAAGCGATTAATTCTTTATTTTCATATACTTTCTTTTTAGCATTTTCTAAAGATTTTATAACTTCACTTTTATCTAATTCAGTTTTTATATTATCTAAATAAAAATATAAATCTTCCATAAAATCACCATGTTTATTATAACACAAAAAAGAAGTTTATTTAAAAACTTCTAAAACTTGGGATACTAATCTTAAATTATTAGAGAATTTTTCTACTTTATCTTTAGCAGTTAATTTATATTTCTTTTTCATTTCTAATTCTAGTTGTTTAATAAATTCAGGACTTCTATTTAAATATTTATACCAATAAGAATTTTCTCTTAAATATCTATAAACATAGGGATTATTTTTAATATACATCTGTGTATCTATAGTCATTAATCTTCAAAATACCTATACATTGGTCTTGGTTCATAAGGCTTTATATTAGAACTAGAGGCACTCCCTATACCTAAGTCCTGTAGTAACCCAATGGTTTTTTGTAAGTTCCCTACTGTCTTTTGAACCGAATTTAAATCTACATTTTTAATCATTCTAACTAATTCACCCATAGCAAATTCTTTACTTTTAGAATTCTTTTGAGTATTAATATTTGGTGTAAAATAATCTTGCCAAACTGAGTTATCTTCTCCATATAAATCATATAACTCATAAAATTGTTGCCAACTAGCTTTATTGTTCATGACATATTTAGAAAGTTCAGGGTGAAGACGAACGAAACTTTTAAAAGTATCTTTAGACATATTACCACCTATTGTATCCTATGAAATAGAGAAAAAGAAAAGAACTAAAATTAGTTCTTAGTTTTACATATAATTGTCTGCGCGAACTTCCATGTAACTTTGTTTATGAGCGCATACTGGACATACTTCTAGAGCATCGCGGCCTGTATATACGTGTCCACAGTTACGACAGATCCAAATCTTATCTCCATCTTTGTGGAATACTCTATCGTCTTTGACATTTTGAAGTAATCTTAAATATCTTTCTTCATGTTCTTTTTCAATCTTACCTACTTCTGCGAATAAATAAGCAATATGATCGAAACCTTCTTCTTTAGCAACTTCAGAAAATTCTTTATACATTTCAGTCCACTCATAGTTTTCACCATTTGCAGCATCTTGTAAGTTATCTAAAGTATCAGGTATTCCTCCATTGTGAAGTTCTTTAAACCAAAGTTTGGCATGTTCTTTTTCGTTGTTAGCAGTCTCTTCAAAGATTGCAGCGATTTGTTCATAACCATCCTTTTTTGCCTTACTTGCATAGTAAGTATATTTGTTTCTAGCTTGACTTTCACCAGCAAAAGCTGCGAGTAAATTAGCCTCTGTTTTTGATCCTTTTAATTCCATAATTTCTCCTTCTTTCTTGTATTTATTTATATCAAAAGAATTAATCTTCTTTTAATATCTTACTTTTATCAAAATATTTTGTATGAAGTAGAGCACAAGCTTTTTCACTATTGGGATAATCTAAAAAGCTTTCATATATTTCTTTCATGTTTTCGTTATCATAAGAAAATTTTTCTTTTACTTCATCATTTTCTTGATAAAGAGCATGTCTTCTTTTTTCATTGATTATCTGTTGATCTTTGATAGCAACAAGTGGTTGTCCTCCACCACCAACACAGCCTCCAGGACAATTCATAACTTCTATGAAGTCATAATCTATTTTGCCTTTTTCGATATCTTGTAAAATAGGTTCAATGTTTTTAAGACCATGACAAACTAAAATTCTTATTTTGTCATTACCTATTTTGATGCTTGCTTGTTTTAGATTTTCATAACCTCTAACTTCTTTTAAATTAAGAAGTTTTTTAGGAGGTCTTCTTTTCGTTAGTAAATAATAAGAACTACGTAAAGCAGACTCCATTACTCCTCCACTGGATGCGAAGATTATACCTCCACTACTTCCTCTTTTCATTAAAGAGTCGAATTCATCTTCTTTTAAATTATTAAAATCTATCCCTAATTCTTTAATCATTAAAGAAAGTTCAACAGTTGTAAGTGAATAATCTCCACCTATTAATTCTTCACGACTTATTTCGGCTTTTTTCGCAGTACAAGGTGTAATAGCTACCGAGATAATATCTTCTTTCGGGATTTCTTCTAATTCACTAAAATAAGTTTTTAAACAGGCATTTTGCATCGAAATAGGACTTTTACAAGTCGATAGGTTATCAATTAATTTAGGATGAAATATTTCTATATATTTTACCCAAGCTGGACAACAACTAGTAAATTGGGGCAGATTTTTTTTCGCTTTAAATCTTTTCACAAATTCATTTGCTTCTTCCATGATCGTAAGATCCGCTCCAAATGTCGTATCAAAGACATAATCAAAACCTATCTTTTTAAGAGCCGCGACAATTTTTCCTTCAGTGTTTTCTCCTGCTTCAAGACCGAAACATTCACCTAAGGATGCACGAACAGCTGGGGCGAGTTGCACTACGACACATTTTTCAGTATCGTTAATATAATCTAAAACTTTTTTATAATTATATTTAGTAACTATAGCACCAGTTGGACAATTAAGTAAACATTGTCCACAATTAATACAAACATGTTTTTTACTTTCTTTAATACCTACAACATTTTCACAAATAAATTTACATCTACCACATTTAATACATCTTTCCTTTATTCTTGCGATAGAGGGATTATCATTTTCAATTGATACTGGAACTTTTTCTTTCATAATTCAAACACTTATCACAAATACCACTAAATAAGATCTTAGACTCTTCTATTTTTATTGAGTATTCGTCTTCTAGCCTCCTAATTAATCTTATATACTTCTCATCATATAAATCTATGATGTTTCCGCATTTATTACACTCTAAATGATAATGATCATTACAATCACAATCGTATCTAAAGCCACTATCGGTCATTATCCTTTTTATCTTTTTTTCTTCTACTAGTTTGTTAACATTACGATATACTGTCGCTTGGCCAACTTTATCATCTACAGCTTTTATTTTGTCATATAAATCAGAAATAGTAGGATGATTCTTCTCTCTTTTTAATGTATCAATTATTAGTTGTTTTTGCCAAGTATTTCTACCTATATCCATAAATCACCTCATCCTTATTGATAACTATTATCATTATAACACATGAAATGATGAGGACGCAAGTGTTTTAGGAGATATCTTTTAAGCCATTAATACCACATTGTAAGCCTTTTACTTCATAAGTAATTTTATTATTATTTTCTTTAGTAATCTTAACTGACACTAAATCATCGTTATTTGTATCAGTATTACATTTTTTCTTACTGTTATGTTGGGTACTTGAAAATTTCTTAACGTAACCATTTTCTTTTAAAACTTTAAAACTAACTGAAGCAGTTTGTTTACCACTTTCCGTAGTCCAAGATAAATCGGCACTTTTTTGCTTATAATAAAGTTTAGCACCATATATTAAAGAATTTTTATATTCTTGATATTCTTTATCTTTTAACTCACTACTAGTATTATTAATAGAAGGTATCGCCATTATTAAAACTAAAGCACTAATAGATATAACAATTAATAACTCGATTAAAGTAAAACCTTTATTGTTCATATAATCACATCCTTGATTTTATTATACAATAAAAATTCCTTTTTTAAAGGAATTTTTTTGTTTTTTACATAAAATATTATAGGTGATGTATATGTTTAAAGGATCTAGACATTCATACTTCTGCAGGTGTTGGGCATGTAAACAAAAAAGAAGAAATTCTCTTCTTTACCTTTCTTTAATTGGAATTGTTGTTATTCTTACTTTTTATCAAATGATTTTAATAATATTTATTACTACTAGACTTAATGCCGTAATACTTTTGTTTTTATTTCTGCTCTCTTTCTTTCTCATATTTCATGTTTTGTTTTAAAATCAAATCATGACTTTTGTCTAAGTACTCTACCCATTCATAAACTTTACTACAACCATTAAAATCATTTTCAATAGATATTTTTTCAGGAATAGATATTAAAGTAAATAATAAAAGTTCTTCACATCTTGTAAAACGATATTTACTTTGATAGACATCATATAATTTATTCATATCAAATTTTAAATATTCATTCTTATAAAAACATAGAAAATCATAAATAACAAATCCTACTTCAGCATTATCCCAACTGATAAAATTTTGATTTTGTTTTCCTACTAAGAAATGATCTAGTTTCAAGTTCTTGTGTAAAAGTACATAACGAGAACTTTTTTTATTTTGGACTTCTTCAAACCAAACTTTAATTGTCTTTCCAGCATAATCTAAAGCTTCATATGCTTTACTGACATTTCTAATAAATAAATATTCACTTGGTGAGAAGAATTCTTTTTCTTCTATCATATCCTGTAATTCATTAAAATAATTAAATAAATAAGCGATTCTTTCATTAGTATCTTCATATACTCTTTTTATATCATCTAAATCAGTTTCCTTATAAAAAGTTGTCTTATTATGCAAGATACTAAGTACGATAACTAAATCTAAAGCTTTTTGTTCACTGGTAATATTTACTTCTTCAATAAAAGGATATATCTCATAATTATCATAATCTACATTAGATAATAAAAAGTGATTAAAGTTTCTCGATAATAAATAATTATAAATCTTATTTTTATCTTTCTTTTTTTCTTTAATCACTACTTTACCTTGTCTTGTATTTAATATTCTAACATTGTTTTTATAGGTATAATTCTTAGAATACAAATTATATTTTTCTATTACTTCTTTAATATTACTCATTATTAGAACAAGGAATAATTAATTTATCTCCTACACTAATATTTTCTAGTTCATTATAATTTGAAAGTTCTTCACGAGTTATACCATATTTATCTAGTATGTTTTCTATAGAATCATTTTTTCTCATTATATAGACTAAATAAGTAGAAAATGTTTCATCTTCATCAGTTAAATTCATAAATAAAGAATTAATAGATTTTTCTTCTTGTTTCTCTTCTTCAACTACAGTATCCTCTTCTAGTATTTCTACATCTTCTTCAGTTTTAGATACTTCTTTGGTTGTATTTTCTTCTTTAAATGGAATATCTATTTCTTTTTCTTCGGCATCATCTCCATCACATTCACGAACTATCTCTTCACTTCTTACTAGTTCTTCTTCTTTTTCTTCTAAGACTTCTTCGACACCTTCTAAAAGAATGTCGATTTTGACACTTAAAATATTATCGTTTACAATCTCATATGTAAAGTCATCAATTTCGACATTAGTAGTATCTAAATTATAGTTTTCAGTAGTAGTTATATCTACGGGAATTTTATATTCAAAATCTTCTTCTAATCTACTAGCTTCTGTCATTTTATAAGTACCACTAATTATTAAATCTCCTAAAACACTATTTTTGGAAGTAAACTTTAAAGTATGATCTAGACAAATACTACTTATTTCTTTAATCATAGTTGCGAAAGTAAGTTCTCTATCAATCGATATTATCTTTTTCATAAAAATTCTCCTTTTCAATTCATAATATGTGAAAAGGAGAATTTTATGTCATTAATCTAGAAAATCATCTATTGTCATTAGTTTATCATCGATCTCTTTTAAATTAATTTTTTCTTTTTTAGGAACTGTCTGTTCTATTTCAGGAGTTTCTTTTTCTTCAGTTAAATCAACTAAAATAGAAGCATCAGTTAAATCCTCTTTAGAAATATTTGTTCCGGTTGAATAACGATCCGCAATTGCAAGAGAAGTTATTTTTATTTGAGATAGTGTTCCGTTCTTCAATATTAATTGATTCTTATTATCAGTTATAAATGTCTTTAAGACTTGATATGGATTAGTTTTTACTTCACGAATTATCAATAAGCCACGACGAGCGCGGTTTGCTAGATCAAACTCGTTTAGTCTTATTCTTTTTCCTGTACCCTTAGTAGTGATAACTGAGATAAATTCATCTTCATTGTATGAGAAATTATTAATAGCTACTACTTCGTCATCTTTTAAATTAATACCTTTAACACCTTTAGCTTTAACACCGATTACGGGAATATCAGCAGTAGAAAAAGCTAATCCATAACCTTTTTTAGTACTCATGAAGACATTCGGTTTAGTCTTTAAGAAAGCACCAATTAATTGATCATTTTTTGGTAAATTCATACATGAAGCGGGTTTTTTATATCTCGTTAGGACAAAGTCTTTTAAGTTAGTTTGTTTAATTAAGCCATTACGAGAAGCTATAATTATTTGCTTTTTATCATCAAACTCATAAACTGGAATACTACTGATAATTTCTTCTCCTTCACTTAGAGGGATAATATTACTAATGTGTTTACCCATATCCTTATATTTTATATCAGGAATAGTATGAACTGGGACAAATAGATAATTACCGAGATTTGTAAATAATAATAAAGTATTTAAAGTAGTCATCTTATAAAGACCAAGAAGATAATCATTTTCTTTTAAAGTTACCTCATCATTAGTAGATGAAAAACTTCTTAAACTACTTCTTTTAATATAGCCATCTTTGGTAATGGAAACGATAACAGTCTCTTCTTTCATCATTGAAGTTTTATCGATTTTAATTTCTTCGATTTCATCTTGAATTTCTGTCAGACGTGGAGTTTTATATTCACGTTTTACTTTTCTTAACTCTTCTTTCATAACGTGTTTTAACATTTCTTCATCATTTAAAATACGAGTTAGGCCTTCGATGATTTTATTTAAAGTTTTTAATTCATCTTCTAATTCTACTACATCAGTATTAGTTAAACGATATAGTCTTAAAGTTACGATTGCTTCAGCTTGAACTTCCGTAAAGGAAAACTCTTTCATAAGATTTTCTTTAGCATCAGCTTTATTTTTACTTTGTCTAATTACTTTGATAACTTCATCTAATATAGAAATACATTTGATAAGTCCTTCAACTATGTGAAGACGACTTTTAGCGTGATTTAAATCAAATTCAGTACGACGTCTAATAACTATTTTTTGATGAGCAATGAAAGCATCTAGAGCTTTTTTTAAACCGAGAAGTTTAGGACGACGATTAACTATAGCGACAACATTGAAGTTATAACTTATTTGTAAGTTTGTATTTTTAAGTAAGTATGCTTCAAGTAATTCTTGGTTGCAATCTTTTTTTAAATCGATGACGATTCTAACGTCAGTTGTCGATTCATCTCTAACTTCGGCAATGCCATCTATTTTTTTATCTAAACGAATATCATCTATTTTTTTAACAAGTAAAGCTTTATTTACTTCAAAAGGAATTTCAGTTATAATCATTTGATTTTTAGTAAACTCATATTTACTTTTGATGATAACTCGACCACGTCCTGTTTCATAAGCTTCTTTGATACCATCTTGGCCACAAACTATGGCTCCAGTTGGGAAGTCTGGTCCTTTAACATATTTCATTAAAGTCTCAAGGGAAGAAGCAGGACTTTCGATTCTATGGATTGTCGCATCGATTACTTCAGCTAAATTATGAGGTGGAATATTCGTTGCATATCCTGCAGAAATTCCTTGGGCCCCATAGACTAAAAGCGCTGGGAAACGAGCTGGCAAGACTGTTGGTTCTTTAGTCGTATCATCAAAGTTTGGTGCAAACTCGACAGTATCTTTTTCGATATCTTTTAACATTTCATTAGAAATTTTGGAAAGTCTTGCTTCAGTATAACGATAAGCAGCAGGAGAATCTCCATCGATTGAACCATTGTTTCCGTGCATATCAATATAAGGAAGACGAGTTTTCCATGGTTGACTCATTCTGACCATCGCATCATAAATAGAAGTATCTCCATGAGGATGGTAATTACCGATAACATCTCCGACAGTTTTAGCACTCTTACGGTATGCTCTATCATATGTGTTTTTCTCTTTATGCATCGAATAAAGAATTCTTCTTTGGACTGGTTTTAGACCATCTCTAGCATCAGGGATGGCACGATCTTGAATGATATATTTAGAATAACTTCCAAAACGTTCACCCATTATATCTTCTAAAGTATAGTCAAAGATTTTTTCTAAGACTTCTTTTGTTTCCGTTTTTTTCTTTGTCATATTTTCACCTCCTAGGCTATATCGTAATCATCTTCTAAAGAAAATTCGACGTTTTCTTCGATCCATTCTTTACGAGGAAGAACATCATCTCCCATTAGAATCGATACTCTTTTTTCAGCAAGTTGAGCATCTTCTATATTTACTCTGATTAACGTCCTGGAACCTGGTTTCATTGTCGTTTCACAAAGTTGATCAGCATTCATTTCACCAAGTCCTTTGTAACGTTGAATATCACATTTTTTACCTTTGGATTTCTCTTGCATTTCTTCTATGGTATAGGCATATTCGATATTTTTTCCACTTTGAATTTTAAATAGTGGTGGTAACGCTACAAAAAGTCTACCATTTTCAATTAGTGGTTTCATATAACGATAGAAGAATGTAAGTAGAAGACATTGGATATGTCCTCCATCTTCATCGGCATCACTCATGATAATAACCTTGGAATATTCACAATCTCTAATATCAAAGTTTGCTCCATAGCCAGCACCAATAGTATATATCATCGTATTAATTTCTTCATTTTTAAAAATATCTTGTTCTTTAGTTTTTTCAGTATTTAAAACTTTACCACGTAAAGGAAGAATCGCTTGATATTTACGATCACGTCCTTGTTTAGCAGAACCACCTGCAGAGTCTCCCTCCACTAGGAATAATTCTTTTTTCGTTTTATCTTTACTTTGGGCAGGTGTTAGTTTTCCGGATAAAGCTCGATCTTTCGTTGTTTTATTTTTTCCTTTACGTGCTTCTTCACGAGCGCGACGGGCAGCTTCTCTAGCTACTTTACTTTTTAATGATTTATCTAAAATTTCAGTAGCGATCGCTTTATTCTCTTCTAAGAAAAGTCGCAATTGTTCATTAGTTATCGCCTCTACTATCGTCCTAGCTTTAGGTGTACCTAACTTTCCTTTTGTCTGTCCTTCAAATTGTAGTAAATTCTCTGGAATCTTTAAAGAAATAACCGCTGTAAGTCCTTCTCTGACATCGCTTCCTTCTAAAGATGACTTTCCTTTTAAAAGTCCATTGGCTTTAGCATATTCATTAAAAACACGAGTTAAGGCAGTCTTAAAACCTACTTCGTGACTACCACCATCGACAGTTTTAACATTGTTTACAAAACTTACGATAGTATCACTGTAAGTATCGGTATATTGCATCGCAATATCTACTTCGATTTTATCTTTACTACCTGTAATATTTAAAACTTTATGTAGTGTATTTTTACCTTTATTTAAATCTTCAACAAATTCTTCAATTCCTCTTTCATAACAATAAACAGCCTTTTTTTCATCTTCTTCATCTATTACTTCGATAGTGATCCCTTTAAGTAAAAAGGCACTTTCCTGCATTCTTTCACAAATATTAGTAAAAGAAAAAGTCGTATGTGAAAAAATGGTATCATCAGGCAAGAATCTTACCTTAGTACCAGTACGATTAGTTGTCCCTATTTTTTTAAGTCCACCATCTACTGTGTGTCCTCCGTTTTCAAAACGAATGAAGTATTCTCCTTTATCATGTTTAATAGTAACTTCACACCATTTTGATAGAGCATTAACAACACTTGCTCCAACACCATGAAGTCCTCCTGAAACTTTATAGCCACCGGACTCAAACTTTCCTCCAGCATGAAGAACAGTAAAAATTACTTCAGGGGTACTTTTACCAGTTTTATGAAGTCCAACTGGAAGTCCACGACCAAAGTCTTCAACGCTGATACTTTTATCACGATGAATGATAATCTTAATATGGTCTCCAAAACCATTTATTGCTTCATCGATAGAATTATCAACAATTTCCCACACTAAATGATGTAGACCTCTTTTATCAGTAGAACCGATATACATACCAGGTCTTTTACGTACTGCATCTAATCCTTCTAAAACTTTAATGGAATTTTCATCATATTTTAAAGCCATATCTTATCACTCCAATACTTTCCTTTATCATTATAACAAATGTTTACGTGTTTTCGCAAACAAGTTTACTTTTTTTGACAGTTTGAAAATGCCAAAAGAAAAGTATGTCTAAGCATACTTAACTTCCAAGTTTATTAAATATTTCTAATAATTTATTACCGAGTAGATTTTCTTCTTCTTCAGTTAAAGAAGTAGCATTTATAATATTTTCTTCTATCTTTTTACTAGCGTACTCTATTTTACTATTAATACTTATATCTCCATCGATAATACTTTGTTTTTCGGCGATTACTTTAGCCCCAAGTTTAATAGTACTTTCAAAAGATTTATCATTAATATTTTTAATTTCCACATCATAATCAATATCTATATCAACATCTTCATTTGAAGTATTAAAAGTGATAGTTGTCTTATCATCTTTTAATAAAATTTTACCAGTACCTATTTTTTTATCTTTACTATCAAAGATAGTTAAATCATAATTATTATTATTTTCAATTATTTCAACTTTATACATGACTTTACCATCATTTTTAACAGTTAATAAATCCTTATCTTTTCCATATTCATAATTTAGATTACTAGTTTCTTTATTATTTTCATAAGTTTTTAAAGAAATATTTTTAATATCATAAGTAAAATTACTAGTATAAATATCTATTAAAAGATAATTATTATTCCTATCTTCAATTTGTTTTATACTTTGATCTATTTCAGTGAAAAAGTCTTTATATATTTTATCGACAATAATACTTTTAGCTTTACTATCTTTTTTTAAATCATTTACAACACTTTTAGTAATCTCTTTAATTCTAGTTTGTGTTAGTTTTAAAGAAATTTTATATAAACCATTCTCATCTTTTTTCTCAAAATATTCACTTTTTATAGCGGCTTCTATCGAACTAGAAACTTTATCATATAAATAAACTACTTCATCTACCGTTAGAGTTTTTTCAAGTCTTTTGAAATAATTACTTTGACCAGCATCAGTATAATTATTCTTAAAACCATTTATAAAATAATATTGTTTAGAACTATCTATTAAATATTTTAAATTTATTAATTCTTGATTATTTAAGTTAGAATTAAAATTTAAAAGCATATTTTTATCATCTATATTTTGATTAACAGTTAGAGTATTTTTAGTATTATTAAGATTCTTTAAAATATTATTATAAGTACTATATTCAGGACTTTGGCCTGCTAGAGCGGTGAGATAATCACTTTTAATATTAAAGTTTATATTAGATGTTCCTGTAAAACTTTTTTGATAAAAATCCATATAATTAGTCCTAATAATTTTTTCTGCTTTAGTATTCAATTTCTTTATAGCAATTCCAAGTATCTTTTTAGGATTAGATAAATAATTTAGATATAATCCTCCACCAATTAAAAATATTGATATTACTATTATTATTTTAGTTATATTCTTTTTCATTATATTTCACCTGTCTTAAGATAAACTATGAATAGTTAAAAACTGCCCATATGTCTAATAGTTAAATTAGTAGCATTTAAATAATATATTTCTGTACCTAAACCTATTTCAGAATTATTATTAAATACACAAGTATAATTTACTTGGAATGGTATTTCATTTTCTGCATCTAACATTTGTGGATCATTTACTTCTCCATAAAGTAATTTATAACTTGTACAACTGCTTTTTGGAGTTGCATTAACAGTACCTTCTGATATTACATTTGGTATACTATTAATTTTCTCATCATATAGTGGTTTTAAAATGTTGGCAAGATTTATTTCTTTTAAAGCCGGTTTTGAATTTGAAAAATTCATATCCATAATGTATGCTTTATTATTGTTTTCAAGTGTTTCTCCATTTTCTTTAGGTTCATCAAAAGCTAAATAATATCTTCTTTTACCACCTAATAAATAATATCTTCCACTATAACTTTTATCGCCTTTTATTTCTTCTTTACTGCTTTCAGTATTATTTATAATAGCGCCTAAATCATAAAATGATCCATCTTTTTTGGCGGCGATTGTTGTTATACTACTACCTACTCCTTGTGATGTATTTACTTTATAAAGTTTATAGGCATTTTCAACATCAGTTAAAGTTCCACTTACTTTGAATGATTCTTCATTAGAGGCATAATTCATTTCATAATGATCACCTTTATTTATAAACATAGGCATATATTCAACTGTATCATCGTCCATGATAAAGAATAAAGTTATTCCCATAGAGTCTTGTCCGATATCTCCAATAAATGTAGATTTAATTTTTTTATTAAAGCCAGTTATTTGATAATGTTTTATATCTTCTGAATGAGCACTTGCTGTTGATAAAGGTCCAAATTTTTTCCAATCAATATTTAAAGTAGCAGACTTTTTATCATCATTTATTTTAATAGATAGTCCATAATCTCCTTCTTTTGTTGTAGGAGATGAGTATTTTATTCCTTCAGTATTAATACTTTTAGATAAATCTAACTTTTTTACTCCTACACCTTTTTCTTCGACACTTGCTATACTTTTAAATATTATTTTTTTATCATAGGCAATATACATTAGTAACCCGATAATTATTAATACAAGTGTAGATATTGTTATGATAACTTTAGTATTCTTTTTATTTGACTTGTTTTTTTCTGTTTCCATTTCTGCTCTCCTCTTTTATTCTTTTATTATATTTATATAGTATCATATTTTTTTTAATTTAAAATCAACTTTTGGTTAATTTTACACTGATGTACATAAAAACTTAACTAAAAGTAAATATTATTTTGATAGAAAAACTTAGAAGTGTATTAAATTATTAAACCAGAAATTCCAATTCCATGAAATTCCTGGTTTTTAACTTACTAATTTAATGTATAGTTCATATTAGAACTTAAATAATCTACGGGCCGAACTTTAAGGTCTATTTTTCTTTTATTTTTCAATGGTTTGCGAAAAACTGTCCGTCAATCAGCTATTATCGTATATGGTGAGTTAACCGTTCCTTCTCCACTCAACTGGATATTAGATTGCAGATATACGACGGGGCGGACCCCATCGGTGCTGCTCGCGCTGGCGTGCGTCACAACGCCGTAGCAGTAGACATAGAACACGTAGTTCGAGTTGCCGGAATTCGGAGTAATTGTCCAGAAATTATATGATGTACTAAACATCCAACCTTTCCCTGCATTTGTTTCTCCACATTTACCACTATCACTTGGTGTATTGTAACATCCATCTGCTACTCCTTTTGCATATGTGTATCCCCAATCACTTGGATATGGTAATCCTACATTCCCATTCGTTGTGGTTGCTCGACTAGCTGTACAGTTCCCTTTAGTTTTACATGTCTCGCTTCCTCGCTCTGATGTATAAAATCCATCTGTACTTCTACTGTCATCCCATGTTGTTGCTCCTAAATACCATCTCATATTCTCTATTTGATTATGTGATGTATTCGTTAATCCATTACTTGTAAAACTACATGATGTTGTTTTCGGCGTTGCACTTGTACTTCCTTGGCTATTCATTCCATATGGACATGTTCCACTTCCTCTTGTCCAATATATTCCACTATTTAATAATTTATTTAACTCTGATGGCCTTTCCCATTTATTACTTCCATAATTTCCATTGTTACTACCACTTGTTCCATCTCCATTTGTTTTTGCATTTGAATTATCCCATGAATAATTTGTATTATTTAATCTATCTGCTCTTATCAATTTGATTCTCCATTCTTTCGTTCCTGATGCATTCTCTTCATTTGTTACTCCGATTATCCTCCATCCTGCTGTTTCATCATTAAACGTTACATAATTATTTGGACTTTTTCCTATGTATCTATAACTTGTACTTCCGTCTGGATGACTTATCTCAAACATCTCTTTCTTTTGTGGATCACTTGCTGCAGTATATGTTAATGTTGACGGATTGGCTTTCTCTTTTAATGTCTCTGCTGTTATAGCAGGTTCTTTTATCGTTATTCCTGTTGTTATTGGAGTTGATATATTTTTATTATTTGATGCATCTGTTACTGCCCCTGCATTTACATTCATTGCTAAGACTCCTTGGGCTTTAAAATCTTTCAATGTGAATGTATATCTCTTTCCATCTGTTATCGTTGTGCTTGGACTCGCTAAAGTTTTTGTTACTTTGTCTGATGCATCTGCTCCTCCTATTGTTACTGTGACATCACTATCTGTCAATTCTTTTGTTATACTTCCACTTGTGTCTGTACAGTCTATTGATACTGTTGCTGTATCTGTTGGTTTTATCTCTTTTGGTGGTTCTGCTGGTGTTACTTCACTTATCTTACATACTGGTATTGTTGTGTCTTTTGCAAACGCATAATATGTTGTATCTTCATTTACTTCTACTGTCTCTGTTGTTATTCTATTTCCATATTCTGTATTGTCATTTGCTCCCCAATATGTTTGGGTATATCCTTTATTTCCTGTTATTGTTGGTAATGTTACTTCACATGTAGGAGCATCTCCTAATCTTCTACATGTATCACTTTCTTTTGTTAAACTTGATACTCCACTTGTTTTAGAATAGTTTATTGTTACATCTTTATATCCTCTTGCATAATATTCATCATCTGCAGTTAGTGATACTGTCTCTTGTGCTTTCTTTCCTTCTGTTGCTTCTTTATTATCACTCCAAAAACTTCCTGTATATCCTTCTGTTACTGTTATATCAGGTAATGTTACATTACAACTTTTATCATTTCCATACATTGTACATGTATCACTTTCTTTTCCAGTAGATGTTACTCCTCCTGCTTTTTGATATGTCATTGTTACTGTCTTCTTTACTAATGCATGATATGTCTTATCTCCACTTACTTCTATTACTCCAGGTTGTTTTCCTTCATGAGATGTTGCTTCTTCTCCCCAATATCCTATAAATCCTTCAACACTTGGTGTAATTGTTGGTAGAGTAACATTACATGTTCCATTATCTTTATTTCTTGTACATGTGAGTTTATTTTGTTCTCCTATACTTTCTACTCCGTCTCCTTTTTCTAAAGTTACAGTTATTGTTTCATTTATCGTTAGTTCTGTTGTTATATTTGTTAACTCATTTCCATTTCCTTCTGTATCTTTTATTACTCCTTCTGCTATTCTTAATGTTAGAGCTCCTAAGTTTTTAAATCCTGATATATTTACTGTATATCTTTTTCCATTTGGTATAACACTAGATGATACACTTTTTTCTAAATCTGTTTTCTCATTTCCATCTATTAGTGTTGTAATATTTTCTTCACTTAAATCTGTTGTTATACTTCCTGATGTGTCTGTACAATCTATTTGTACTTCTGCAC
>CANQVR010000019.1 GCA_947627375.1 uncultured Bacilli bacterium
TTTTTTTTTTTTTTTTTTTTTTCTTTTTCTTCTTCCAATGTATCTAAAATAGTATCAACATAACCATCACAAACAAATGATAATATTTTTCTTAATTCATTTTCTCTCATTTTATGACACCTCCTTACCATAACAATATTATTATATAAACATTTGTTTGATTTCTCAACCATTTTCTTTAAAAATCTTATAATACTTTTTAAATATTTAAAAAATCAATTTTATACTTTTATAAATATAAAAAAAGACCTAATTTATATAAAAATTAAATCTTTATAAACTTACACTTTTTTAAATGCTATATAATTTCTTTATTTCTTCATTTGGTAATACCAATGTAAAATCAAATCTATAATGTGAAGCATAATGACTTAATCGCTCTACAACTTTTTTTGCAACATCTTTATGCTTATAACCATTTATCCCTGTCCCTAAACTTACACTAACAATATTCTTACTATGATTTCTTATAGCACTAAATACAATTTTGTCATAACAAAATAATAATGCATCTAATGCTTCTTTATCATTTTTAAATTCATAGTATTTTGGACAATATATATGCAATATATCAATACCTAAATCGAAACCTGGGCTAAATCTTATTTCATTAACTTTCATATCTTCTTTATAATGCTTTTTACAATAATCTTCTAATAATTCTTTATTTGCTTTTTTATATATTGCTCCACAAACACCACTACCACACATCATATATTTATTACTACTATTAATAATTAAATCTTTATTTTCTAAATAATCCATTATATTACCACTAACTATATTTAATTTTCCCATTTCTACCACCTAAAACACTTTATAACTTCTATATTACTGCTTTATTTAGCCTATAAGCCTCTTTTTTTTATTAATTATATAACATATATTAAAATTATTAAATCTCTTTTAAATAAGCAAAATAGATAACTTATAACTCATTTAATACTTTATCAATAAATTTCTCTTTATTTCTGCCGATATTGATATTATCTAAATAAAAATTCCCAGATCCTATTAACCAAAAAATCTTATCAACTTTATAAGGTGTTTCATTAACAACATTAGCCATTTCTATAACTGCTTTATATACTGAATAATCATTATTATCACATAAATCAAATGCAACAAATATATCTTTAATATGAACATCTGCTTTTGGGTATTCATTAAAGCCTAATTCTTTTAAGAAATCACAAGCCAATGGAAAACCTAGACCAATTATTTCTTTTTCTAATAGCATAGGTAGAGCCGCAGAAGAAAGAGAATTATAACTAAATATTTTTACAAAATTATCAAAATCTTTCTCATTTTCAAATTTATTTATAAATTGACAAGCCGATATAACTGATTTTGCATATAATCTCCATAAATTATTTTTGCTTTCTTTATTCTTAATTACAAAATTTTTATCAAATATTTCTAATAAACTATTAGCATTATAACTACTTAATATTTTTTTACTATCATAGCCATATAAAATTTTATTAAATATATCTTTTCTATCTTTCTTCTCTAAACCGATAACATTAGATGACATCTGTCTATTTTGCAATGATAACAATAATCTATATAAAATGTCATTTTTACTTTTAAAATTCTTTTTCACATCAAAATATATATTAATATTATTTATTTCTTTTGGGCAAATCTCCATTAAAAATTTATAAGCATTATTATATATTTTTTTTAATTTAATATTCCTAGCATTTACATCACACATATTTTTGAACCTCGCTAAAAACATTATAACACAAAATATATAATTTTACACATACCAATATAACCAATATTACTATAACTGATTTTTAATAATATTAAAATATAAATAAGGAGGGCAATATGGAAAATAATCTTAAACAAATACGAAATTCTAAACATTTATTACAAACTAAAGTTGCTATTGATTTAAATGTAACCCAAGAAACCATATCTTCTTATGAAACAAATCGAGTTTTCCCAAGCTCTGATATGCTTATAAAACTTGCTGATTATTATAATACCTCTATTGACTATTTACTTTGCAGAACTAAATATGATATGCCTATTGACAATATTAAGCCTAATAATATTACTGATGATGATTTTATATTATTAAACAAAATCAACAAATTATCTTCTATTAATAAAGCAAAAATTGAGGGCTATATAGATGGCTTAAGTGATAAATAATATATATGACTTACTACTTTTAACTGCCATTATACCTTATAAAATATAAAATTATATTATTAATTAATATAAAATTTTTCTTATAATTTTATATTTTTTTTATATTAAACTAACCTATTTTTTTTGCTTACTTTTATATTAGTTCTCTTTATTTATAATAATAATTTTATATTATTTTTATAATACTTATTTTATTATATATTTTATGATAGTCCATTTTTCATATTGCCTTTATGCTTTTCCCTTTTATAATGAAGCCTCTTCATCTATCATTTGTCTTCTTATACTATTATTATTCTGTATTTTATTATAATTTTCTATAATTTTCTCTAATCTTACTCGCTTCATAAACTCTCTTTGCATTTTTTCATCATCTTCTTTGCTAAACTCAAAAAAATAATTTTGTATGTCTAAAAATTTACTTTCTATTTTATTTAAACATTTTAAATATTTTTCTTCGCTCATTTTAGTTTCTTTGTTTTTTTCCATTAATCTTATTGTTGCACTTCTTTTTTTTAAATAACCATAATAATATTGCTTAATACTATATTTAAAATCTTCTTCGTTACTAAAATTATAATTACAAAACATAACTTCTTCACTTTGCCATATAAAATAATCAGTTAATTTTATATTACATTTTTTCTTATATACTTTCTTCTTTCCTACATCAAACTTTGGAACTTTATGTTCATTTCTAATGTCTTTCCAATTTTTATCTATATAGCGTTTAATTTCATTTCTAAAAGCATAACTAGGTTTGCTAATTATTATTAAATGCAAATGCCAATCAACTAAATATGAATTTTTACTCCATCCATCATATATTTTAACTATTTTTTTAGGTCTTCCTCTTTTTTTACTAATTTCATAACTTATATCACTTGAATCTTTTGCTAATCTACTTATTCCTATCATTGCTGTTACTTGCCAACCTTTTCTTTTACTTAAATCATATATAAATTGTTTTAATCTTTTAGCATATTTTATTGCTTCTTCTTTATTTTTGAATTTTTTATTTATATCAATTGTTCCAATTCCTATTTTACTTTTTGACATTTTCTCACCATTTTTACAAAAACTATTGTTAATGTGTTTTACCTTTCCTTTATTTTTATTGGTTTTAACACATTATAATTTTTTATGCCGGTGGGGTGGTATGCCTGAAATGACTTTTGAATATTCATTAAGAGAAAATGGAATTGATCCTAAAAATGATGTTAATATTGATACTTCAGTTGCTTTTGCAGCAATGAGTGGATCATTTATTGGAGGTAATGGAGACTTTGTTACATTATTTGAACCTACTGCCACACAAGTAGAACAACAAGGATATGGTCATGTTGTTGCTAGTGTTGGAGAACTTGGAGGAGTTGTTCCTTATACATCTTATAGTGCTAAGAAAAGTTATTTAAAAGATAATAAAAAAATAATTAAAAACTTTACTAAAGCAATTCAAAAAGGGTTAGATTTTGTACATAATCATTCTGATAAGGTTGTAGCAAAAACTATTTTAAAACAATTTCCAGATACATCACTTAATGATATAGAAAGTGCTGTTAAACGTTATAGAAAAATAGAAGCTTGGCCTAAAACTACTAACTTTAGCAAGGAGTCTTTTAATCACTTACAAGATATTATGATTGATGCTGGTGAATTAAAAGATAAAGTATCATATAATGATTTGATGTATGGAAAAAAATAATATATTAGAAGTATCACACTTAAATAAATTTTATCATGATAAAAATGGAGAAATTGAAGCTTTAAAAGATGTTTCTTTTACCATAAAAGATAAAGAATTTGTATCGATTATTGGACCTAGCGGTTGTGGAAAGTCCACTATATTATCGATACTTTCTTCATTAGAAAAATCATCTGGTGGTAAGATTAATTTTAAAAATAATTCTTGTGTTATTGGATACATGTTACAAAAAGATTTTCTATTTCCTTGGAGAACTATTTTAGAAAATTGTTTAATTGGTCTTGAAATAAATAATACTTTAAATGAAGAAAATAAAGCTTATGTTGTTAATTTGTTAAATACTTATGGTCTTTCTGAATTTATAAATAAATATCCTGATAGTTTATCAGGAGGAATGAGACAAAGAGTTGCTTTAATTAGAACTTTAGCTATAAAACCTGATATTTTACTTTTAGATGAACCAATGTCAGCACTTGATTATCAATCTAGATTAGCAATTAGTGATGATATATATAGAATTATAAAAAAAGAAGGAAAAACTGCAATTATGGTAACACATGATCTTGCAGAGGCAATCAGTATGTCAGATAGAATTATTGTCTTATCTAAAAGACCTGCTATTGTAAAAAACATATATGATATTAATCTTACTGATAAGAAAAATCCCATCCATAATAGAAAAGCACGTGAGTTTTCTTACTATTATGATATGATTTGGAGGGATTTAGATGTACACATATAGTGATGAACATAAAGAGTTCTTAAGGGCTTTAAAAAGAAAAAAAATAATTGTCATGATTTTAAGAATATCTATTATTTTAGTATTTCTTATTTGTTGGGAAATTTTAGCTAAATTAAAAATAATAAATACATTTTTAAGTTCTTCTCCTAGTCAAGTTGTTTCAACAATTTCTTCTTTAATAGATGATAATAGTTTATTTTCTCATATAAGTATTACTTTATATGAGACTATTGTAAGTTTTACTGTTGCATCTTTAGTTGGTCTAATTGTAGGAACAATTCTTTGGTGGAATAAAACTATAGCTTCAGTTATTGATCCATATCTTACTATACTTAATTCTCTTCCTAAAGTAGCTTTAGGTCCACTTATTATTATTTGGGTTGGTGCCAGTACTAATTCAATTATTTTTATGGCTTTACTTATCTCTATATTTATTTCTATTATAAATATATACAATGGATTTGTTGCTACTAATATAGGTTATATAAATTTATTAAAATCTTTAGGTGCAAATAAAAGACAAGTATTTCTTAAAGCAGTTTTACCTAGTAATAAAAAGAATATTATCAATTGTTTAAAAATAAATGTTAGTATGAGTTTAATTGGTGTCATTATGGGTGAACTTTTAGTGTCAAAACGTGGTCTTGGATACTTAATTATGTATGGCTCTCAAGTATTTAATATTGATTTAGTTATTACATCTGTTTTCATTTTAGGTATTATTTCTTATCTTATGTATTTTATTATTTCTAAACTTGAAGATAAAGTTAAAAATTAATTTTAAAAGCAGTTATTCTTTTTAAATAGCTGCTTTTATAGTTAAGTATTAAACTTATAAACATTTTCCTCTTTAGTTCTTTTTATTGTTTTCTTAATACATATATTATACTTTTATTTGTTTCAAAGTACTTAATTAAGAAAAACTTTATTGAGAAAAATCTCAATAAAGTTTTTTAATGCTAAGCAGTAGGTCCAGTATCTCCGGTAGGTCCTGTAGGTCCAGTATCTCCGGTAGGCCCTGTAGGTCCAGTATCTCCGGTAGGTCCTGTAGGTCCGGTGTCTCCGGTAGGTCCTGTAGGTCCAGTGTCTCCGGTAGGTCCTGTAGGTCCGGTGTCTCCGGTAGGTCCTGTAGGTCCGGTGTCTCCGGTAGGTCCAGTATCTCCGGTAGGCCCTGTAGGTCCAGTGTCTCCGGTAGGTCCAGTAGGTCCGGTGTCTCCAGTAGGACCAGTAACACCTGCAGGTATAGTAAAGTTTAAAGTAAAATTAGGTGCTTCACCTGTAATAGATGCAGCAGCATCAGTACCGGGTTCACCTGTAGTAACAGTTCCTATTGTAAAAATAGGAGTTAGTCCAGCATCACCTGTAGCACCTGTTGGTCCTGTTGCCCCAGTAGCACCAGTAGGCCCAGTTGGTCCTGTACTACCAGCACCACTACCGGCAGGGCCAGTAGGACCTGTTGGCCCAACTACAAAACAATTTGGAAATATTGGAAATGGTTTATTGTTATTGTTTTCTTGACAGTCATTATTAAAATTCATGAAATCCTCCCTTCTATATTAGTATATGTTTTATTTCTTATTTAGAAAGATTATATTTATCATAAAGTTACTGTAAATAAAATAAAGTACTACTTTTAAAGCTATAAAAACTAATAATTGTGGTATAATGTTTAATAGAAGGAGGTTTAAAAATGGGAATATATAATTCTGCACCAACTACATCCTCTCAAGATAAACTTCTAATATATGTTTTTATTGTAGTAATAGCCGTAATAGTTTTAATTCTTCATGTAGCACAAGCTAAATTTTTAAATAAGTTTTGTGAATTATCTAATGAGAAAAAAAGTTTTCTTAGTTGGATTCCAATTGTCAATTTATATTTTTTAGGCAAAGTTATTATTAATGAAATTGCTGGCGTTATTGCTACCTTACTTTGCATATATTCTCTTTATGTTTATTTTATAAAACATGAAATCATGACTTTAAATTTAATAGTAATAATATGTATGTATATTTATGCATTTATTTTATATCTTAATTATAAACGTACTAAACAAGCAGAAACAACACCTAAAATGTCCAATGTAGAAAGTACTGTAACTTTAGGAAACGCAGGTAATTTTACTAATCAAAATATTAAAGAAAAGAAATCATTTTTTAAAAAAGAAAATCCTCAAAAAGAAGAAAAGAAACAAGAAGAGCCAGTAGAGACATATTCTACGCAACCTATGCAAGCACCAAAACCAACTTCTGAAGAAAATACTTTTACTCCAAAATTTAAACCTACAAATAATCCATATCAATCAAATCCAAGTGACAGTTCACTTCAAGATTTATATAATCGTAAATAACTTATCAGGGAGGACATTATGAATATATTAGATGGAAAATTAGTTAAAGAAGAAAAACTAAAACAATTAAAAAAGAAAGTAGATATATTAAATGAAAAAATAGGTTTAGCTGTCATTCAAATAGGTGCTGATTCCGCCAGTGACATATATATTTCTTCAAAAGCAAAAATGGCAGAGCAACTAAATTATAAATTTGAACATCTTAAATTAGAAAGCAATATCAAAGAGGAACAAGTTCTAAAAAAAATAGAAGAATTAAATAATGATACATCAATAGACGGAATCATAGTCCAAATGCCTTTACCTAAACATTTAGATTCTAAAAAAATTCAAAATAAAGTTTTAGTATCTAAAGATGTAGATGGTCTTACTGATTCTAATATGGGTAGGTTAATTCATAATATAAAATCTTTAATACCTTGTACCCCTATGGGCATTATAGATTTACTTGATTTTTATCATCTAGAAGTAAGTGGTAAAAATATTGTTATTATAGGAAGAAGTGATTTAGTAGGTAAACCTCTTGCGGCACTTTTAACTAATATGGATGCAACTGTTACTTTGTGTCATTCTAAGACTAAAAATTTAAAAAATCTTACAAGAAGTGCTGATATAGTAGTCGCAGCTGTTGGCAAAGCTAAATTTTTAAAACAAGAAGATATTAAAGAGGATGCCATAGTTATCGATGTAGGAATTAATAGAGATGACAATGGTAATATCTGTGGTGATGTAGATTTTGAAAATGTTCAATCGAAAGCATCCTATATTACTCCAGTGCCAAAAGGAGTCGGACAAATGACAGTCTATGAACTAGCATACAATACTTATAAAGCTCATATTATGAACAAAGAAAAGTAAAATTATTTATTTTTCTTTTTTTTCATATAGTATATGGGAGGACATTATGAAGAAAAGAAAAATATGTGTTTATGCTATAAGTAAAAATGAAGAGAATTTTGTTACAAGATGGGTAGAGTCTATGAATGAAGCTGATGAAATTTATGTACTTGATACAGGTTCTACTGATAATACAGTGAAGTTATTAAAAGAAAAAGGAGTTCATGTGACTTCACAAAAAATAGATCCTTGGCGATTTGATGTTGCTAGAAACAAATCATTAGAATTAGTTCCTAGTGATGCAGATATTTGTGTTTGTACTGATTTAGATGAAGTGTTCTTAAAAGGTTGGCGAGAAAAACTTGAAAACCTGTGGCAAGATAACACTACTAGACTAGCTTATAATTATAACTGGTATATCGATGAAAAAGGAATTCCAAGAGTAAATTTTTATATCGAAAAAATTCATAGTAGACATGATTATAAATGGACTCATCCAGTACATGAAGTATTGACTTATATAGGAAAGACTCATGAAGAAAAAATTACCACTGATGATATAACAGTAAATCATTATCCAGATAATACTAAATCAAGAAGTAGTTATCTTCCATTACTTGAACTTTCAGTAAAAGAAGATCCTGAAGATGATCGAAATATGCATTACTTAGGAAGAGAATACATGTATTATAAAAAATGGAATAAATCTATTGATACTTTAATAAAACATTTATCTTTAAAACGTGCTACTTGGAAAGATGAAAGATGTGCTTCGATGAGATTCATTGCTAGATGTTATAGACATTTAAAACGATATAAAGAATCAGAAATGTGGTTGAATCTTGCCATAGAAGAAGCACCATATTTAAGAGATCCCTATGTTGAAATGGCTCTTTTAAAATATAAGTTAGAAGATTATCCTGGTATTATAAAATATTGTAATGAAGCTTTAAAAATAACTGATAAAAAGAAAACATATATTAATGAACTATTTAGCTATAATGAAACTATCTATGATTTACTTTCAATCGGATATTATTATACAGGAGAATATGAAAAAGCTTTAGAAAATGTTAATATTGCTATAGAAAAAAATCCTGATGATGAAAGACTTCAAAATAACAAGATTTTAATCGAAAAAAAGCTAAATAGTTTAAAGAAAAATTAATAATAAAACTAGTTTAGAAACTTTTTAATTATATTAAGTAATGTAATTAAATGTTAAAGAAAACATAGATTTATTTAAAAAGCCTTGATTTTTAAGGCTTTTTGTGTTATAATATATGCACATTTTGTTAGGAGGGTATAGTATGAGAAAATTAATAAAAAAACGTAAAAAACTCAATACACCTACACCTAAAATGCACGTTGAACAAACACCCAAGAAATTTTTAAAACCAAAAGAGCAACAAATGAGAATATTTAAAATTAATTCTTTAATTTTAATATCGACAATATTTATTATGGTAGGATTATTTTGTATATCATATAATTATATACAAATAAAAAAAGAACTTGCCTATGATACTATGAATCAAAAAATAAGACTTGATCAAATTAAAAAGGATAAAAAGAAAGATCCAGTTAAAGAAACACCTACACCAAAGAAAACTAATCAAGAGATTAATTATGAATATGTAGGATATTTAGAAATACCTAAAATAAAATTAAATAAAGGATTCCTTGCCAAAGAATCTCCATATAATAATGTAGATAAAAATTTACTTGTTTTAAAAGAATCTAATTATCCTGATGTTAAAAATGGAAATTTAATCATCGCAGGACATTCTGGAACAGGATATAAAGCTTTCTTTAAATATCTATATAAACTTCAAATAGGAGATATTGCTAAAGTAACCTATAATGGAAAAATTTATACATATAAAATTACCAATATCGAACAGCAACCTAAAACAGGTACAGTTACTATTAATAGAACTACTAATAAAAGATGTATGACACTTATTACTTGTACATATGAAAATGATCAAGCACAAACAATATATTTACTTGAAAATATAAAAATAGAAAAGGAGGGGGAATAAGATGAGTCCATTATCTATCTTAGAAAATTTAAATATTATTAAAGATATAATGTTTTCATCTAGTATTTATTTAATATTATTAATTATAGGTTGTATGATTATATTATTTATAAGTACTACCAATAAGATAAATGTTAAATTTAAAAGAAAAATTTATATATTATCTTATATTGGAATTTTCTTAACTATAGGTATTATCTATTATAAAGATTTAGCTAATATGTTAGATTATTTAATGAATAATTTATTTATAATATTTTATTTTCCAAATTTAGCTTGTTATTTAACTGCTATAGTTGTAACAAATATAATTTTATGTACTACGACATTAAATGGTAAGGAAAGTAGAACTGTTAAAATAGTAAATAGTACGATATTTGTAATTATTCATTATTTATTAATCTTATTATTAGTTGTTATTAAAGATAATAAACTTAATGTATTTTCACAAAAATCAATTTATTCAAATGAAAAAGCTCTAGCGATAATTACTTTAAGTAGTATTATATTTATTACTTGGATAGTATTTACAGTAATTTATAAATTAGTAAGACAAATAATTTATAAAAGAAAAGGTATTGAATTAAATCAAGTTGTTGTTTATTCGAATGAAGAGACAAGCAAAGTAGAAAGTGATAGTCCAATTAGAAGTATTGAAGCACCTGCTTTTATTTCGATACCATATACTCCAAAGCCAGCTATTACACCAACTATTACTGCTGCTGAACCTGTCGTCATACCACTTGATAGAAAACCTGTCTATCAAAAACCAAATATTGTTTTAGAAAAACCAATTGAAGAGAAAACAAAACCACAAAAATCAAAAGAGTTACTAGCGTACGAAGAAACTTTAACTTTAGAAGATTATAAATTATTACTTAGTTTATTAAAAGCAGAAAAAGAAAAAATGAAAGAACAAGTTCGTGATGTAGTAATAGATGATAAAGAAGAAAGTAATGAGAAAAGACAAAATAATACTGTTCAATCAAAATTAGGAGAACTTCAAGATTTATATAGAAGTATTAGTTAGATTTAGATATTATTCTAAGTCTTTTTTCTTTTCAAATCTATTAATATAAGTTATAATGTTTAATAGGAAGTAGGTAGAAAAATGAATTTAGATGGATTAAATGATAAACAAAAAGAAGCGGTTTTACAACCAGCTGGACCTCTTCTTATTTTAGCTGGCGCAGGAAGTGGGAAGACTAGAGTTTTAACAACCAAGATAGCTTATCTTGTCGAAGAAAAAAAAGTAAGTCCTTATAATATTTTAGCTATAACTTTTACAAATAAAGCAGCTAAAGAAATGAAAGATAGATTATATTCTCTAATTGGTAATCAAGCAAAAAATATACAAGTTTCTACATTTCATAGTTTCGGTGTTAAAGTACTTCGAGAAAACTATGAAGCTTTAGGATATGAAAAAAACTTTGTCATAATGGATAGTGATGATAGCTTAACAGTTGTTAAAAGAATTCTAAAAGAAATGGATAAAGATCCTAAAATCTTTAATCCTAAAGCTATTAGAAATAAAATAAGTAATTGTAAAAATGAGATGATGACACCCAATGTTTATGAAAAATATGTTGCAAGTGAATATGAAAAAGTAGCACTTGAAGTTTATAAAAAATATGAAGAAAAACTTCAAAGTAATAACTCAGTTGATTTTGATGATCTATTACTTTTACCTATTAAATTATTTAGAGAAAATAAAGATATTTTAAAAAGATATCAAGAGAGATTTCAATATGTTTTAATTGATGAATATCAAGATACAAATGAAGCACAATATGTAATGTCTAAACTTATAAGTGAAAAATATCGTAATATATGTGTAGTAGGAGATATAGATCAAAGTATATATTCTTGGCGTGGAGCTAATTATAAAAATATTTTAAATTTTGAAAAAGACTATAAAGACGCTAAAACAATATTACTTGAACAAAATTATCGTTCTACTGAGACGATACTTGAAGCAGCAAATGATGTTATTAAGAACAATAAACAAAGAAAAGAAAAAAATCTTTGGACATCTTTAGGTATGGGAGATAAAATTAATTATTATCGAGCATATAATGGAAGAGATGAAGCACAATATGTAGTAAGAAAAATAAAAGAATTAGCACATGATAAAGTAGATTATAAAGATATTGCTATACTCTATAGAGTAAATGCTTCGTCCCGTGTAATTGAAGAAGAATTATTAAAAGAGAATATACCTTATAAAATAGTAGGAAGTTTTTATTTCTATAATAGAAAAGAGATAAAAGATTTAATTGCTTATTTAAGACTTATTCATAATTCTCGTGACAACGTAAGTTTACTTCGTGTTTTAAATGTTCCAAAACGTGGAATCGGACTTAAGACAATTGACAAATTGACCCTTTTAGCAGATAATAAAGGTATAAGTATTTATGATGCTATTGAGAGTGGAAAAGAAAAAAGCTTTAAAGATATGATAGAAGATTTAAAAAAAGTTTCAGAATCTATTACTTTAACTGAATTAATTGATAAAGTACTAGATGCTTCAGGAATTAAAAAATCTTTAGAGCAGGAAAAAACTTTAGATAGTGAAATAAGGCTTGAAAACTTAGAAGAATTTAAATCTATTACTAAAAGTTTTGAAGAAAAAGAAGGTTCAGTCTCATTAGAAGAATTTTTACTTGAAATTAGTTTAGTAAGTGATGTAGAAGAATATAAAGAAGATGATAATAGAGTTAATCTTATGACTGTACATTCAGTTAAAGGTTTAGAATTTAAAAAAGTATTTGTCATAGGATTAGAAGAAGGACTTTTTCCTCATATAAATTCTTTAATGGATCAAGGGGAATTAGAAGAAGAAAGAAGACTTTGTTATGTAGCAATAACTCGTGCTAAAGAAAATTTATATCTTGTTAATGCTAGAAGAAGGACACTATTTGGAAAAGATCAGATTAATCCACCAAGTAGATTTATAAATGAGATAAATAGTGATTTAATTGAAAGTAATGTTTCTAAGAATGAGGAAAAACAAGAAAAGAAAATAACTGATGAGGAAATCTTTAGAGAAGAAGAAGTCGACTATCAAGTCGGAGATTTTGTCTATCATGAAACATTTGGTGCTGGTAAAGTAGTCGAGGTAACAAATACTTTAGTAAGCGTTGCTTTTAAGCACCCATATGGTATTAAGAAGTTAATGAAAAGTCATAAAAAATTATCAAAAGTTTAGGAGGTATGTATGGAAAAAGATATGACATTAGTAGTACTCGCAGGAGGTATGGGAAGTAGATTTGGAGGTCTTAAACAAATTGAACCTGTAGGACCAAACAAAGAATTTATTATTGATTATTCTATTTATGATGCAATAAAAGCAGGCTTTAATAAAGTAGTTTTTATCATAAAGAAAGAATTATATGAAGATTTTGTTGAAACAATAGGAAAAAGAGTAGAACCATATATCAAAGTTGAATATGCTTTTCAAGATATGGATATTATCCCACCTAATGTAAAATTACCAGAAGAAAGAGTAAAACCATTAGGTACTGCTCATGCACTTTATTGTGCTAAAGACAAAGTAAATGAAAACTTTGCTATAATTTCTGCAGATGATTTTTATGGAAAAGATGCTTTCATCAAAGCTGCCAATTATCTAAGAGAAAATGATGAATTTTGTGTTATAGGATATAAAATAGGCCAAACATTATCAGATAAAGGTGCTGTAAAACGTGGGGTATGTATGGAAAAAGATGGCTTTCTTACTGAAGTTATCGAAAGTAAAGTAGAAAGAATTAATGGTGTAATTACTTGTGAACCATTAAATGGAAATCCAACATATCAAGTAGAAGAAGATCATCCTGTTTCTATGATTATGTTTGGACTTAATCCTAAAATCTTTACTGCTATAGATGAAAGATTTTCAAAATTTTTCGAAGATCATAAAGATGATTTAGAAACATGTGAAATGTTATTACCAGATGTTTTAGATGACATGATAAAAAATAAAGAAGTAAAAATAAAAGTTATTCCTACCACTAGTACATGGTATGGTGTTACTTATAGAGAAGATTTAGAAAGTATAAAAAAATCGATTTTAGAAATGATAGAAAAAGGAGAATATCAAAGGTCATTATGGTCTGATATAAAATAAAAAGGAGAGAGGTAAAATGAAAAACGAAGTTTATTCAAAAGTATTTATGTGGTTATTTGTAGGGCTAGCACTCACATTTGGTACTGGTTATTGTATAACCTTTAATGCACAATTATATAATATGTTAACTGGAACAATGGCATGGCTTATATTATTTATAATAGAAATTGGAATTGCAATATTTTTTAGTACTAGGTTAATGAAAATGAGCAAAACTACTGCGATGATTTGTTACTTATTATTCTCGTTTATAAGTGGCCTAACATTTTCTTCTATATTTATAGAATATAAGATGACATCAATCATAAGTGTCTTTGCAATTACATCGATATTATTCTTAATATTTGGATTATATGGAATGTTTACAAAAAGAGATTTAAGTAAATATGGAACATTTTTAATGATGGCCTTTTTCGGATTGCTAGCGGCAATTATCCTAGGAATATTTATTCAATCTAGTGCTTTCCATATTTGTATTGAAATAGGAATCATTATAATCTTTTTAGGATATATAGCCTATGATATGCATATTATAAAAGAGTTATCTAATAGTATTGAAGAAGATAAACTGGCACTTTTCGGAGCTTTCAATTTATACTTAGATTTTATTAATATCTTCATTAGTTTATTAGAACTACTTGGACAAGCCGATGATTATAGATAAGTTTTAGACCGTTTACAAAGTCAAAAGACTTTGTAAACAGTCTTTTCTTTTTCAACATTTTGTTTATGTAAGGTATCTTTATGTTACAAAAAATTAAAGTTTACTAGACCTTACTTTTTTAATATTATAATTAATAATTTTTTAATATTATAATTAATAAGGACACTTGAAAAACAATATTCTATATGATATTCTATTTATATAGGAGGAGTATTTATGAAAGATAGAGTAATAAGCGTTTTGGATGAACAAATAAACAATTTAAACAATTTAAAAAACGGTAACTATGAACAAGAAATCATAGAAATAAGCAATACTATTATAAATAGTATTAAAAATGGTGGAAAGGTGTTAATTGCAGGTAATGGTGGTTCAGCAGCTGATGCACAACACTTTGCTGCTGAAATAATAGGAAGATTCAAACTAGAAAGAAAAGGATATCCTGCTATTGCTTTAACAACTGATACTTCTATTTTGACATCTCTTGGAAATGATTATGGATTTGATTATGTGTTTGCTAGACAAGTTGAAGGATTAGGAAATGAAAATGATATTTTTATTGGAATTTCTACTAGTGGTAATTCTCAAAATATTATTGAAGCAATCAAAACTGCCAAAGAAAAAAATCTTACAGTTATAACTTTAACAGGGAAAGATGGTGGACAAATGAAACCATTAAGTGATATTTGTCTAAACTTTAATTATGATGAAACAGCAAGAGTCCAAGAGCACCATTTAATGTCATATCACTTAATATGCGAGTTTGTTGAAAAAGAATTAAAAGAATATTATCATGAATAAAAATTATAAATATTACAAGGATGTGCAGATATGAATAATAATTATATTTATAACTTTTTTAAAAAAGCAATAGGTATTTTTCAAAAAAATTTATTCCTTAGAAATATTAAAGGTATTATGTATTATATTGATAATAGTATTTTACTTTTTATAAAAAAACCAAAAAGTCAATCTCATACCAAAAAGAAAGTTTTAATTGTATATAATTTAGCTTTTGGTGACGGAGTTATTTGGAGATGTTCAGCAATACATTTAAGAAAGATTTATCCTCAAGATAAATATGAAATAACTTTAATTTGTCAAAAGGGAATTAATGAATTATATAAAAATGATAATACTTATGATAAAATTATTCCAATAGATTTTAATAAATCAACTATTAATTTAAAAGAAAGAATTAAGAATTTTAAGATTATTAGAAATACATATTATGATATTATATTAGATCCTGTTGGAATATTTGAGATGACTACTAATGTCTTATATATGAATGCTGCGGTTGGAAAAGAAAAAATAGGATTAATAGATATTAATGTTGATCAATATTGCAGTATGAAAAAAATAAATAAAATATATAATAAGATAATTGAAATTAAAGAACCTAATTTATCTTTGATTGAATATTATAATAGTTTTATTAATGGTTTAACTAATAAAAAAATAGATATAACTGCTGGATTAGAAAAGCTAAAAATAAAAGATACAAAAATAAAATTACCAAAAAAGTATTTTATTGTTTTTCCAAGCGCGAGTGTTAACCTAAAGAAATGGCCGATTGATAGATATGTAGAATTAGCTCATAAAATTTATGAAAAAACAAAATTTAAATTAGTTCTTGTGGGTACTAATGCTGATGCAGAAGCAATAGAAGAATTTAAAAGTAAGATTGATATACCGTACGAAGATTTTGTAGGTAAAACATCATTAAATGATTACATTGATATTATAAAAAAATCTAAATTAGTTATCACCAATGATACTAGTGCTTATCACATTGCCGTAGTAGAAGAAGTACCGGTTGCAATAATTTCAGGTGCATATACTTATGAAAAATATGTTTTATATAATTTTAAAGGAAATGATAAATATAGAAAACCTTGTATTATAGTAAAAAATAAAAAATGTAAAAATTGTAATAATAGATGTAAATATTTAAAAAAAGATGATAATATTTGGCCTTGTTTAAACGAAATAAGTGTATCATATGCCTGGGGAAAAATAGAAAAATTAATTGATCAAAATTATGGAGGTAATTATGAACATAGAAAAACTGCATGAGATAAGTAATAAGAATATTCTTGTCTTTGGTGATTATATGATCGATAAATATATCATCGGTAAAGTTAATAGAATATCACCTGAAGCTCCTGTTCCAGTTATCGAAGTAGAACAAGAACAAATAAAACTGGGTGGAGCAGGTAATGTAATTAATAATTTAACTTCATTGGGTATACATGTAAGAGCAATTGGGTGTGTTGGCGATGATGTAGCTGGTAATACAATAATTAATAATTTTATAAATCAAAATGTAGATATTAATTTTTTTAAAAAATATCAAGAATTAAAAACAATTAAGAAAACTAGAATTGTTTCTAAAAAGCAACAATTTATTCGTATTGATGAAGAAAAAAGAGAAGAATTACCTAATCAATATTACAAATATATAGAAAAATATATTGATGAAGTTTTAGAAAATATTGATTCAATTGTAATCTCAGATTATGCAAAAGGTGCAGTCAGTAAAAAATTCAGTCAATTGATTATCGAAGAAGCTAATAAAAGAAATATACCTATAATTGTTGATCCAAAAGGTAAGGATTATTCTAAATATAAAGGAGCAACTATATGTACTCCGAATATGAAAGAATTAAAAGAAGTAACAGGGGAAGATCTAGAAATAGAAAAAGAAATTTTAAATTATGGGTTAAAAATCAAAGAGGATTATAAATTAAAATATTTAATTATTACAAGATCAGAAAATGGAATTAGTTTAATAAAGAAGAATAATAAATATGATTTTCCAGCTAAAGCCAAAGAAGTTATCGATGTATCAGGAGCAGGAGATACAGTAGTATCAATAATTGCCTCTTTAATATCTACTGATTTAAAACTTGATGAGATATGTATTTTAGCAAATATTGCTGCTTCAATAGTAATATCTAAATTTGGTACTAGCACTTTAACATTAGATGAATTAATTTCAAATATCGAATCAAATACTGATTTTAAATTATTAAAATTAGTCACTGCTAAATATGTAATCAACGATCTCAAAAAGAAAGGCAAAAAGATAGTCTTTACTAATGGTTGCTTTGACATGTTACATGTAGGTCATTTAGCATCTTTTAAACAAGCAAAAAAATTTGGTGATGTTTTAATAGTAGCTATAAACAGTGACTCATCAGTAAAAGAAAACAAAGGAGATCTAAGACCTATAATACCTCAAAAAGATAGAATTGATATGGTTGCTTCTCTTGAAGTAATAGACTATGTAATATTAATGGAGGATAAAAATCCAATTAATTTAATTAGTATGATTCAACCTGATGTTTGTGTTAAAGGTGAGGATTGGAAAAATAAAAATATTCCTGAAAAATCTTTGATAGAATCATACGGTGGTAAATTAGAATTTGTAAAATTACATCAAGATAAATCGACTACTAAAATTATTGAGAAAGTTTTAAAAGTATATGAAAAAAAATAAAATTATCTTTTTAGATAGAGATGGAACAATTAATTATGATTTTGGCTATGTATATCAAAAAGAAAAACTTAAATTTATCGAAGGAGTTATTGAAGGGTTAAAAAAATTAGCTGATTTTGGTTTTCAATTTATTATTATAACTAATCAATCTGGAATTGGTAGAGGTTACTTTACTACTGAACAATATAATGAATTTACTAGTTATATGTTAAAAAAATTACAAAAGCATAATATTGAAATTTTAGATATCTTTTATTGTCCACATGTAGATGAAGATAATTGTGAGTGTCGTAAGCCAAAATTAAAACTATTTTATGATGCTATAGATAAATATAATATTGATACAAATCATTCTTATGCAATTGGTGACAAAATAAGAGATTTAGCTATTTGTGAAAAAACTAATATTAAAGGTATTTTAATTGGAAATAAATCAGATACTTATATTTACAAAAATAACTTACTAGAAGCAGCTGATTATATTATTTTAAGAGAAAAGACATAAAAATTGTCTTTTTTTTAATTTTACATTATGATATAATTATAATAGGATGTGGTTCGGATGATAAAACGAATGAATAGAGAGTCTAATTATGAACTCTTAAGAATAATAGCTATGTTTTTTATTGTTTTATGGCATGTAATACAACATAGTTATCTAATAGAAAACACACCATTAGGTGGAGTTAATAATTTTTTGATAAATGCTATAATGTTTTTTATAGTTATCCATGTAAATTTATTTTTATTAATTACAGGATATTATCAATCTAAAAGTAAATTTAAATTAAAAAAATTAATATCTTTAATTTTCTTAATTGGGTTTTATAATGTTTTAATAAACTCTATTTTCAAGTTTTGTGGGTTAATGAAATATTCTAATCTTGATTATTTACTTAAAATTAGTTTTTTTAATCTAGATACCTATTGGTACTTAAAATGTTATATTATAGTATTTTTACTTAGTCCTTTTTTCAATTTATTAATAGAAAAAATGAATAAAAAAATATATAAAAGATTACTAATATCATTAATTTTAGCATTTTCTATAATACCATTTTTAACAGGAAATTTATTTTATGAAGCAGATGGTTTATCACAACAAATTTTATTATATTTTGTTGGAGCATATATTAGAAAATATAATTTAAATAAAAATTTATTTTCTACTCTCAATATAACTCAAAAAAGATTGTTATATTTAGGTTCATTTTTAATATTTTGGATTATAAATATATCGATGTATACTGTTCAGATATATTTAACTAGCTTGAATAGTGATATTTTAAAATATATAGGATCTTGTTTAGGAGCATATAAATGTTTTTATAATAACCCAATAGTTATATTACAATCTTTATCTATATTCTTATTATTTGGAACATTTAAAGTTAAAAGTAAAATTATTAATAGGATAAGTTCTCTAACATTAGGAATTTATTTAATTCACGAAATGCGTTGTGTATATAGCCATGTATATAAATGGATAGGACTTGATAAAGGTAAAATAATATACGATAAACAAATAATTTTAAAAGCTATTTTTTGGGCAGTAATTATTTTCATAGTTTGTGCATTAATTGAATATTTAAGACAATTAATTGTTAAATTTTTATTTAAAATTAAAACAATAGATAAAAAATATAATAATTTTATTGATTATTTACATAGAGTATTTGAAATAAAAAATAATAGTATTAGTTAAATTCTAAATAAAAAAAGTATTGAACTTTTTATCATTGTGTTTAAGTTACTTTGGTAACTTTTTCTTTTTGTCATCAATCGACAAATATAGGTAAATTTTGGCAAAAACATTGACCTTTTCTATAAAGTTTTATAAAATCTCAAATTTAACACTTTTATAAAGACAAAAACTCTCTAACCCTTTGTATATAAGAGTTTGAGAGTTTTTTGAGT
>CANQVR010000020.1 GCA_947627375.1 uncultured Bacilli bacterium
CTAACATTAAGAATAGCAGAAGGAGTAATAAAAGATACAGAAGGAAATGGAAATGAGTTAACAAATATAACAACAGAGTTAACAATAAATGAAACAATAACTGTAACTTTAGAAAAAGGTGCAGGAGTACAAAGTATAGGAGAAGAGACACAACTCACATGTACAAGAAATAAAGATGATTCTACATGTAGTGTCACTCTACCTGATATAACACCAAATAAAGGATATGATAAAGGATACTGGACAACCAATCAAGAACAAACAAGTGGAGTAACAGGAGAAATACAAGTATCAAGTGATACAACATATTATGCCAAAGCAAATGATACAACAATACCAGTATGTAAGATAAGTGATACAACACCGGATAATCCGCCAAAAGAGATAGCTCCTACTGATACAGCGACAATATCAATAGATTGTACAGATACAAGTGGAAGTTTATCAAAAGAGTTAACTAATGAAGATGTGACAGTAACAATAGGAGGAGCAGATGCGGCAGGCAAAGTAACAAAAACTTTAGCAAGTCCAAGTACAACAATACCAGATGGAAAGAGATATACATTCACATTGAAAGATTTTAAAGCAGAAGGAGTCTTAGCAATGAATGTAAATGCAGGGGCCGTGACTGATGCAACAGGAAATCAAAACATATCAACTCCAATAACAACAGGAATAACGATAAAAGAATCAAAGATAAATGGATTACCATATGTAGATAAGAGTAAAACATATGCTACAGCGAGTGAAGAAGAGAAAAAAGGAATGTTTGAAATAGAACATCCAGACGGAAGCACATCATATAGATACATAGGAGATAGCCCAAATAATTATGTAACATTTAATGGAGAAGATAAAGGATGGAGAATAATTGGAGTGACGAATGAAGCAAACGCATCAAATAATAAAGCATGGAGAATAAAACTAATAAGAGCAGATAGATTAAATAATACAAATTATTCCTGGGACAATACATATACAAGTTCTAATACAAATGTAAATGATTGGGAAAACGCAGCATTAAATAAATTATTAAATAGTGGAATATACTGGACAAGAGGAAGTGGAACATGTCCATATGGAGAAAACGGAGCAACAACATCATGTAATTTTACAAGTAATGGATTAACATCAACAGCAAAAGGACAGATAGAGAATATGAAATGGAATTTAGGAGGAGTAGATAGTGATGGTAGTAGAAGTACAGAGTCCTTTTATACAAATGAAAGGGGAAGCACCCCAGGAGGAGCGAAGGGAGCGACATCAACGAATGGGAATGTAGGATTACCATATGTAAGTGATTGGGGATACACATATGCAAAAGGAGTAGCAGATGGATGCTATAATACGCCACGTGATAGTGGAAAATGTGGATCAGCAAATGCAGGGAAAGGTTGGATGTTTAGCAAATCATATCATTTCTGGACAATTACTCCGCGTTCCGACTCCTCGAGCATCGTGTTCTATGTCTACTCCTTCGGCTTTGTGAGCTACAGCGGCGCGTACAGCACCAGCAGTGGGGTCCGCCCCGTCGTATATCTGAAATCTAATATCCAGTTGAGTGGAGAAGGAACGGTTAACTCACCATATACGATAATAGGATAAAGATTCGAAGACGATAATGATTCCCACCTCGGGCAAAATAAGGAAGAAGAAGGAATAAAAATAAAAGCACGAGACTAAGTGCTTTGTAACCTAGATAAGACCGATGCATCGGTTTTATCTAGGTGGATTTTGGTAAATGCCAATATATGGTAATTTTGTATAATATAGGATGATTGTCAAATAGTGTATAGACACAAATAAGTGATAATTTATAGAATAATAGACCTGGAATTTGTACAGGTCTTTTTTCGTATTTGTTGGTTATTTATTTTGGTATTATCATGCATACATAATATAAGTGTTGTGGTATTGCTATGATGAGATAAAATAATGATAATGAAATAAATGATCAAAAGAGAAGTTATAAATTAAAAGCATAACTAAATGCTTTTTTTATACTCCTCCAATAATATTTTTCTTTCTTAAAATTAATTTTCTTATAAAGTCTACTGGAATAATAGTTGCGGCAACTATTATCATAAACTGAAGCTCTTTAAAAGTAAGACCAATAGTTCTAAATAAACTTCCTCCATAATAAATTAAAAGAAGTTGTACTGCTACAATGAATATTACTATAGCTAAGAAAACTTTATTTTTTAAAATATTTGAAAATATATTTAGTCTATGAGTTCTAGCATTAAAACTATTAAAGATATTTATAAATATAAATAAACCAAAGAAAGCTGACATTAAATATTTATAATCATTTCTATATATTCCTTTAAAGAAATCTAATTTTAAAAATAAAATACATAAAATAGAGGCATATATACCTGTGAAAAATATTTCACCTAACATATAAGAATTGATGATAGATTCATCTTTTTTCTTTGGTTTTTCCTGCATATATTCGAGTAAGGCTGGTTCAAATGAGAAGGCAAGGGCAGTTAAAGTATCCATGACCATGTTTATCCATAACATTTGGATGACTGTAACAGGAGTATCTATGCCGATGAAAGGACAGACAAAAGATAAGAATATAGCACATAAATTGATTGTTAATTGGCAAATGATAAATTTTCTAATGCTTTTAAAAATAGTTCTACCATAAAGTACAGCATTGGCAATGGATAAAAAGTTATCATCTAATATGACAATGTCACTGGCTGCGATACTTGCCTCAGTACCACTTCCCATGGCAAAGCCAACATCAGCATTTTTTAAAGCGGGAGCATCGTTTACTCCATCGCCAGTCATGCCAACTACTAAATTACATTTTCTCGAGAGTTTAATTAATTTAGTTTTATCACTAGGCAGAGATCTAGCAACTATTTTTAATTTAGGTAGAATATTAATTATTTCGTTTTCACTCATCGCATTAAGTTCATTGGAAGTTATTACTAAATCATTTTCATTTGTTAAAAGTCCGACATCTTTACCGATTGCTCTTGCGGTATCGATGTTATCTCCGGTAAGCATTACTGTTTGAATACCGGCATTTTTTACGAGTTCAATACCTTTTTTAGCGTCTTTTCTCAAATCATCTTTAATAGAGACAATTCCGACTAAAGTTAATTCTTTTTCCCAATATTCTTTTTCAGCAAGAAGTAAAACTCTACTACCATTACTAGATATTTTTTTGATATAGTTTTCTATTATATTTTTATTAAGCAAAGGAATTTTTTGTCCATTTTCATTATAATAACTTTTACAATAAGGTAATATTTTTTCACTAGCTCCTTTAATTAAGTGAATCTTTTTTAGATCTTTAATTAATGCCGTAGAGTATTTATTTTTACTATCGAAAGGTACTTTTTCTAAGACTTCTATATTAGTTGTCTTTTGATGGATAAAAGAAAGTAGGGCTCTATCTGTAATATTTCCCCCGATTATAGATCCGTTTTCTAGACTACTTTCGTTATTATAAATAATATTTCTACTTACGAGATTATGATAATTTGGATGTAGTAATAGTTCGGCTTCACTATTATATTTTTGTAAGTTACCAGTTGCAATTTCTGTTACTTCAAACTTTCCTTTCGTTAAAGTTCCAGTTTTATCAGTAAATAAAATATTAATACTTCCAGCTGTTTCAATACCTACCAGTTTTCTTACTAAGACATTGTTTTTAAGCATTCTTTTCATATTGGAAGATAATACTAAAGTAATCATCATAGGTAATCCTTCAGGGACAGCAACTACGATAATAGTAACCGCTAGAGTTAAGGCGTATAAAATATATCCCATCATAACATGAAAGTTAGTAACTACCATAGATATTTTATTTAGATCAAAGTTATTTTCTATTACGATTGATGAAAATAAATAAGAAAAAGATACTAAAAAAGCACCTATATAACCAATTTTACTAATTACTAAAGCCAGTTTATTAAGTCTTAATTTTAAAGGAGATGTAGGGGATTTTTCTTGAAGTTCTAAATTCATTTTTCCATAGACAGTATTATTTCCTACTTCAGATACTTTTACTAAAGCTTTTTTAGAATAGACAGTTGTTCCGCGATAAACTTTATTATTTTTTGTATCTTTATGAACTTCTTTAGTCTCTCCATTTAAAGAAGACTCATCTACATCTAACTCTCCTTTTACTATAATTCCGTCAGCAGGAATCATATCTCCAGCTTCTAAAACTATAATATCATCTTTAACGACATCATCGATTAGGATTTCTTTTAATTTCCCATTTCTTTTAACTTTACATTTAGTCTTAGAAGCATCTTCTTGAAGCTTTTTAAAAGCTTTTTCACTTCCATATTCTGAAATACTAGATATTAAAGATGCGAGTAAGATTGCGATTACGATACCAACTGTCTCATACCAATCGAAGTCTTTTATTAAGAAAATAGTTTTTATTCCTAATGCAATTAATAATATTCTAATAATTGGATCTCCTAAAGATTCTAAGAAGAGTTCCCAAAATGAATTACTTTTCATTTTATTTAAGGTGTTATCTCCATATTTTTCTTTAGATTTTTTTACTTCTAAATTAGTAAGTCCTACTTTGTATTTTTCCATATAATCACCTAAAAAAATTTATGGTCTTTAATGTGTATATATGGCAAAAAATGGATACCAATTTATGCTAAAATTTTCAAAAAAAGGTTAACTTTTTGTTAAAATATTAAATTTTATTAAGTGAATATTATATACTAAGAGACAAAATCTTTTAGGAATAATTATCTTTATTATTTTTTATATATCTAATTATTCTATATATTATATATATTTCTAATAAAGTAAGTAATATTGCAAGTGATATGGGAAAATTAAAAGTAATAAGAGATAATTTATAAGATATATCTATATTAAAGTAATTACTAAGTAATATTGCAAGATAATAATTTATAAAAACTCCTCCTGTTAATATTAAGAATATAAATAATGCTTTAAGAAAATAATTATAATTATTATTCATAAACTAAACCTCCCTGTAGATATATTATAACACAAAATGTGAAGTAGTACTTAACAGAATTTTGATTAGAAATAATTTACAATAAAACTGGTGATGAAATGTGGTGACATTTAAAAGAACAAATTTTAAATTTGAAGATGATAAAATGCTTGAAATTGTTTCTACTAATGTTAGAAAATATAGAAAAGAAGCAGGTATAACTCAAGAACAATTAGCAGTTGATATTTCTATGTCGCCTGATTATTTAAGAAGATTTGAATCTCAAAAGGGTAAAGAAGGTCTAACAATTAGAAAATTATATAAAATGTCAGTAGTACTAAATGTACCTATTGATAAATTCTTTGAAGAAAAAGAAGCTCATGATAAAACTGAAGTCTAAAAAAGCAATCGCTAAAAAACGATTGCTTTATTTTTATCTTGTCTGTTTTTTAACAAGTTTTGCTTGAACGACAATTCTGCCACCTTCGTTGTTTTGACATGTTGATAAAGTAAGGATTTTATCATTGATGTTTACGGAAGTATCATTTGTAGCTTGATTTCTTGCTTTCATCGTATCTAACCATTTTTGTTTTCCTGCCGGTGTTGAGAAACTAGTTGTTATATAATAACTTTCGCTTTGAATAGTATAAATTGAAAATATTTGGAAGACCATATTTTCTTTTGGGGTAGATAACCAGATTGCATAGTTTTCTTTATTACTTTGCCAACTTTTTGTCAAAGCATTCTTTAAGGAACCAAAGACAGTTCTATCGAGTCTTCCATGTCCATAAATAACAGTATTATCACTTAAATTATTGATATTATTTCGATAATCCATAAAGATCCAACCAGCGTCGTTTCTGCTTTTATCAAAAGCATGACTTAAATAATAATCATTATTGTTAGTTTGGACAACAGGGTAGTTGATATTAGTGTTTTCCATGTGAATGAAAGCAACAGTATCTTTGTTTTTGGCAAGTAACTTGGAAAAGTCTACTTCATAAAAAGGAAGACCTACATAATACCAATAATCACTTTCTTTATCATCAGGTTGATTGATAAGTTCTCCTTCATCCTTTTTCTTTTTAATAGAAGTATCATCCTTAAGATCATCATTTATTTCTTTAATTCGTAAATTATCATAAGCCCATGTAGCAAGTTCATATACCGAAAAAGTAAAGACTACTGTACAGATAGTAATAAAAAACCAAAAAAATATTTTATTTCTTTTTCTTTTTTTTGCTTTTCTTTTAGGAATAGTAGGTACTTTTTTTGAAGTGTGTTTATAATTAGTGTTATTGATTTTAAGTTTTTCTGCAAGATAAGAATTTTTCTTTTTTACTTTATTATGACTACCAAGGCCATGTCTAGGAATATAATCTTTTTTTTTCGTCACTTTAAACACCTCTTCCTACTTTAATTATAACATGTCTGAAAATATAAGTAAAAATTAATTATATTTGATTGACAAATTTATTTTATGTCAAGTATAATAATTATTTAGAAAGGAGGATTTGTGTTAGAAAACACAAAATGGTTTGAATATGAAAAAATTTATGATGATGGCACTTTTGATAGTCGCAGGAATAATTTTTATGCCTGAAGTTAATGCCGCAACAGTTGAAGAGTTACAAGAATGGGGACCTACTACTCATGTTGATGTAACAGGAGATGCTGAGACTGGTTACACACTTACATTAAATAATAATGCTGTTCAAGACATTGAAATATTAGGTAATAAAAATGTTACAATCGATTTAAATGGACATGAGTTAACTAATTATACTGCCAATTGTTCAGTAATTTATATTACTTCAGGTTCAACAGTTAAAATAGTTGATAAAACTGGAAAAGGAAAAATTTATTTAGCTCAATATTCAGCTGGTAAACCAGTACCTGTGATTGGAAACTTTGGTAACTTAACAATCGAAGGAGGTATCATTGAATCTAATCAGCCAGGAAGTACAGGAGTAATGAATAACGAAAATTCAGTTTTAAATATTACAGGAGGAACAATAATTGCGGATAAACAAGGTTCAACTCAACCTGAAGCTGCGTTTGGAGTTACAAACTTAGGAACGGCGACAATTTCAGGTGGAACATTCCTTCAAAATTATCAATTATCAGTAGTTCAAAATACAGGAACAATGACTATTGCTGGAGGAGTATTTAATACTGGATCAACTGGAGTAGAACACTATTCATTAATTATCAATGAAAATAGTAAAGGAGTTGCCAACTTAACTATTAAAAGTGGAGACTTCAATAGTGATTTAATTCTTAATAATGTTGGTGATGATGTTGCGACCATAAGTGGAGGTAATTTCCAAAATCCTACAGCAGTTTCAAAATACTTAGCTGAAGGATTAACATTTGATGAAAACGGTAACGTGATTGTTAAGCCACAAGAAGAAGTAACACCAAGTACAACTTCAACTAATAATCCGCTAAGTACTGTTAGTAATCCTAATACAAGTGATTTAAATATTGAATTATATCTTGCTGTGATTCTAGTTAGTATTTGTGGATTTCTTTATACTGCAACATTAAAAAAAGTAAAAGGTTATTAAAATAGGAGCCAGTAGGGCTTCTTTTTTTGTCAAATTATGTCGTGTCGAATTTTTTTTATCTAAATAATTGATTTTAATTTTTATTTAATGTATAATTTTTATATGATAGAGAGGAGTTTTTAGATATGAAAAAATTTATGATGATGGCACTTTTGATAGTTGCAGGAATAATTTTTATGCCTGAAGTTAATGCCGCAACAGTTGAAGAGTTACAAAAATGGGGACCTACTACTCACATTGATGTAACAGGAGATGCTGAGACTGGTTACACACTTACATTAAATGATAATGCTGTTCAAGACATTGAAATATTAGGTAATAAAAATGTTACAATCGATTTAAATGGACATGAGTTAACTAATTATACTGCCAATTGTTCAGTAATTTATATTACTTCAGGTTCAACAGTTAAAATAGTTGATAAAACTGGAAAAGGAAAAATTTATTTAGCTCAATATTCAGCTGGTAAACCAGTACCTGTGATTGGAAACTTTGGTAACTTAACAATCGAAGGAGGTATCATTGAATCTAATCAGCCAGGAAGTACAGGAGTAATGAATAACGAAAATTCAGTTTTAAATATTACAGGAGGAACAATAATTGCGGATAAACAAGGTTCAACTCAACCTGAAGCTGCGTTTGGAGTTACAAACTTAGGAACGGCGACAATTTCAGGTGGAACATTCCTTCAAAATTATCAATTATCAGTAGTTCAAAATACAGGAACAATGACTATTGCTGGAGGAGTATTTAATACTGGATCAACTGGAGTAGAACACTATTCATTAATTATCAATGAAAATAGTAAAGGAGTTGCCAACTTAACTATTAAAAGTGGAGACTTCAATAGTGATTTAATTCTTAATAATGTTGGTGATGATGTTGCGACCATAAGTGGAGGTAATTTCCAAAATCCTACAGCAGTTTCAAAATACTTAGCTGAAGGATTAACATTTGATGAAAATGGTAATGTGATTGTTAAACCTAAAGAAGAAGCAACACCTATTACTAATAATCAAAACAATCCAAACACTTCAGATAAAAACATTATCATGATTCTTGGTTTAGTACTTGCCAGTGGATGTGGAATTTTATATGCATTAAGAAAAAAATTTAATTAGAACTTTACTTTTAAAGTTCTTTTTTCTTTTTAAAAAACATAAGTGAGTATAAGAGGTGGATTATGTTTTTTAAAAGAATTGATCAAAGAATTAGATTTGCTTTTTTAGTATTTTTATTTATTTTTATAGTTATTATTTTAAGAGTTTTCTATGTTCAAGTATTCGATTATAAAAAATTAAATAATCTTGCTAACGACTTATGGAGTAGAGAATTACCAATAGAAGCAGATAGAGGATTAATACTTGATAGAAATGGGGAAGTACTTGCTAATAACTTAACTACTACGAGTTTAGTTTTAATTCCAAATCAAATTAAAGATAAAGCTAAAACTACTAAAGCTCTAGCAGACATCCTAAATGTTTCTTATGATGAGATGAAAAAACATGTGTATAAAAAAACTTCAATGGAAAGAGTACATCCTGAAGGAAGAAGACTAGATTATGAAACAGCAGATAAGATAAGTAATTTAAAAATGGAAGGTGTTTATTTAGTTAAAGAATCTAAAAGAAATTATCCTAATGGTGATTTGCTTTCCCATGCTTTAGGTTATGTTGGTATTGATAATCAAGGTCTTGCAGGAATAGAACTCCAATATGATAAATATTTAACAGGGAAAAAAGGAGCGATTAAATATTATTCCGATGCTAAAGGAAATCAACTTAACTTAAGTGATGTCTATGTAAAACCACAAAATGGTATGAATATTCAATTGACTATTGATATAAATATTCAAAAATCAGTAGAGAGAGAACTTAATAATGTCGTCGATATGTTTAAACCTGATATGGCCCTAGCGGTAGTTGTCAATCCTAAAACAAATGAGATTTTGGCGATGAGTTCAAGACCTGATTATAATCCTAACGAATATCAAAAAGCAGATGTTGAAGCTTTAAGTCGTAATCTACCAATATGGGCTTCGTATGAACCTGGATCAACTTTTAAAATAATCACGACGAGTGCGGCGGTGGAAGAAAAAGTTATCAATTTAAAAAAAGATCATTTCTTCGATTCTGGAAGTGTAATGGTAGATGGTGCACGGATTGGTTGTTGGAAAGCTGGTGGACATGGGGAACAAACTTTTTTACAGGTCCTACAAAATTCTTGCAACCCAGGATTCGTTAAAATGGGTCAACTTTTAGGTAAAGAAACTTTATTTAAATATATTAGAGCGTTCGGTTTTGGAGATAAGACAGGAATAGATCTTAATGGTGAAGGGAAGGGTATTTTATTTGATTTAGATCAAGTAGGTAATGTCGAACTTGCAACAACTGCCTTTGGTCAAGGTGTCAGTGTCACTCCTATTCAACAAGTAACTGCCGTAAGTGCCGTCTTAAATGATGGAAAACTTATTAAACCTTCGATTTTAAAAAGTATTTTAGAACCTGAAACTAATAATACTATCAAGAAAGTTAAAAAGAAAGTTGAAAGAAAAGTTATAAGTAATAGAACTTCTAAAATAATGAGATCAGCCCTTGAAAGTGTTGTTGCTAAAGGCGGAGGAAAAGCAGCTTATATCGAAGGTTATAGAATCGGTGGGAAAACTGGAACAGCCCAAAAAGTACGTGATGGACATTATCTTTCGAATAACTATATAATGTCATTTATTGGAATAGTACCTTCTAATGATCCTGAAGCTGTTTTATATCTTGCTATTGATAATCCTAAAAACACAGCGATGCTTTCTAGTTATACGACGACACCTATTGCTAGAAGAATTCTTTTAGATATAATTGATGTATTAGATATTAAAAAACAAAAAGGAGGACTATCCAAAGATTTAGAATGGATGGATATTCCTACTTATAAAGTTCCTAATGTCGTCGGTATGGATGTTAAAACAGCTAAGAAAAAACTAGCTAAATTTACAGTAGAATACTCTGGAAAAGGTTCTAAAGTCGTAGAACAATCTCCTGATGCTAATACTAAATTAGAAGAAAAAAGTGTAGTAAGACTTATGCTCGGTTAAAAGAAAGAAAAATAATATAAGCAAATTAACTTATATTATTTTTCTTTTTTAGCCATTACTAATAATTTAGTATCAACTGGATCATATAAACAAGTCTGTAATATTAAAATATCATCGTCTTTTGCAAGTTGTTCTCCACTATCGTATTTAGCATTTTCTCTCATAAGAGCAATATGTTTTAAGAATTCATCACTATCATCAAAAGAAATAATAGTATGTTCATCTTCGGTAGTAAATATCTTAATAGCGTAAATTTTATAAGTAAAAGAATATTTATCAGTATTTAGATATATTAAAGAATTATCTTTTACAAAGTTATCATCTAAATATTTTTCTAATGATTTAAAAGGTAGAGTATAATAATCAGAATTATGTCCATAAATATTTATCTGTTTAGCTTTATTTATATCAGTAGTTCTATAATCTACTAAGATAGAACCAGTTTTACTTTCATTTTTAGAAAGATCATGATTTAAATAAAAATCATTATCCTTACCCTTAGCAACTGCTTCTTTTAAATTTAATGCTGGAATCGAAAGTTCTGCGATAATATCGTTGTTATTATAATTTTTCTGATAATCAGGAATAGGACTTTGATAAGTATTTACTTTTTTCTTCTTTTTCTTCGTAGTTTTAACTTCAGTCTTACCTTTATCTAAAGAAGTATTACTTTGCATAGAAAAATAAATACCACTAACAATAGAAATTAATCCTAAAAAACAAATTATAATAATTAATTTCTTGTTTTTCATGAAATTGCTCCTTTCTTTCGATAGAATATATTATACAAAAATTATCTAAAAATATAAAGTATCTGAACTTAATTTATGTAAAGTTTTGTCTAAAAAGGTTCTAAAAGTAATTTTGTTTTGAAAATCATGATATAATATTGTAAGCAAGTAGGTGATTTAATATGTTATTATTAACTAAAGCGGTTGTAGCAATTATGATTGGATTTTTATTTTCAACATTTTTAGGACTTGTTTTAATTCCTGTTTTAAAGAAATTACATTTTGGGCAAAAAGTAAGTGTCTATGTTGGAGATTTACATAGAAAAAAAGAAGGTACTCCAACTATGGGAGGTCTTATATTTATTATTCCCACTGTCGTATCGACACTAGCGTTACTTTTTACTGGGAAAGTATCTTATACTTCTAATTTGGGAATTGTCCTTTTAGTTTTTGTCGGTTATGCTTTTATTGGCTTTTTAGATGACTTTTTATCGATTAAAAGAGGACATAACGAAGGACTTACAACTTATCAAAAATTATTTATGCAAGTGTTAATTGCGGTCGGATTTTTCTATATTTATATGAAAAGTGGTGGACAAACATCTTGGGTTGTCGGAACACTTGGTATCGATATTGAGATGGGCTGGCTTTATGGTTTATTTATATTGTTTGTCTTAGTTGGAGCGAGTAATGCAGTTAATTTAACTGACGGGCTAGATGGTTTAGCGGGAGGTTTATCAGCGATTGCTTTTGTTGCTTTTAGTTTAGTATCACTAATGGTTGGCTTTGATGACATTGGTCTTTTCTCGCTTATTTTAACTGGTAGTTTAGTTGGTTATTTAATTTATAATACTCATCCTGCTAAAGTTATTATGGGAGATACAGGAAGCCTTGCTTTAGGAGGAGTAATGGCAGCGATTGCTATACTTACTCATCGCGAATTAACACTTCTAGTAGTTGCCGGAATTTTCGTGATCGAAACATTAAGTGTTATTATTCAAACATTTTCCGTTGTCGTATTTAAGAAAAAAGTATTCTTAATGACTCCGATACATCATCATTTCGAGCTACTTGGTTGGCAAGAGACTGATATTGTTAAACTATTTTGGGTCGGAGGACTACTACTTGCGATGGCCGGAATCTTATTTGGAGTTTGGCTGTAAACTAATTACATTTTCTTTACGTAAAAATAGATGTCAAAAATGTGTCAAAGAGGACTTTTTAGAGGTCTTCTTTTTTTATGGTGATGTTATACTATATATAAGATAGAATGGAGGTTTTTAAAATGATGAAAAAAATTATATTATTGATAACTCTTATTATTGTTTTTAATGCCCCAATTTGTGTTAAGGCCGAAAGTAGAAAGACACATCTTTATTTATCTGATATGGATTATGTTAAAAAAGAAGTAGGTTGGGCTAACGAAAGAGCTTTTTTAAAAGATGAAAATGAAACTAAAGATTTACTTTCTTTAATAATAGATGGCGAGAGAACTTATTTCTTAAAAGGAATAATGGCTCATGCTACCAGTACTGTTGTCTACGATTTAGAAAAGAATGGTTTATTTGACATGTTTTCTTGCTATGTTGGAGTAGATGCGAGTAGAGGAACAAATGGTGATGGTGTAAAATTTTATATTTATGGTGCTGATGACTATAATAATAAAAATAACTGGACCTTACTGCAAGAAACTGACGTTCTAACTGGAGTAAGTGAAGCAGAACAAGTAGAAGTAAATATAAAAGATTATAAATACTTAATACTTTATGCTCATCAATATAAAAGTAATGCATCTGATCATGCTGTATATGCTGATGCTTTACTTTACGATAGTAAAAATTATAATAAAGAAGAACTAGGTAATGTTGATTTTATTAAAAAAGTAGAAACTTATGATAATGATTTAAAGAATAAAACTACTGAAGAAATATTAAATGATGATAATTTAGAATTAGAATTATTACAAAGAAAATTAGTAAAAAAAGTAGGTTATTCTTTATTAAAGACTTTTGCTTTAGCTAATAGTGAAAATAAAGAATTCTTAACTTGGTTATTTACTAATAAAGATGTTTTAAAAGAATATTTGCTTGGAGGAGAACCTGAGGGAGGAAGTTATTATAAAGCTTTAACAGTATTTTCTAGTCTTTATAGTAAATTTAAAGATGATTTAGATGATGATGTTTATAGAAAAACGATGATGGCTATATCTTTAGCGTACGCTAGTGATGTTGATTTTTGGCAAACAGCTGAAGAACCAATTAAACCGAGACGTACTCCATCTAATGCTATAGATCGTTATAAAGTTATTAAAAAACTTTATAGTGAAGGTTATCAATATGATGGTGTATCTACTAATTTTGATAAGAAATTATATAAAAAATTACAAATAGAAGAGATGCGTTGGGTAGTAAATAATCGTATTAGTGATACTGAGATAGCTTGGTTAAACTGGTTTACGGAAAAAACTAAAGCTGGTAAAACTGATTATGATGCGAAAGGTTATATGGATCCTTATTCTTATATTAGGTATGCTACAGGTTGGAATTATGAAGATTTAGAATATTATAAAGAAAATTCTATGCACTGTGCTATGGGAGGTAATGCCAATAAAACATTAACTCCTTCATATCAAAGAGGTAGAAGTTGTAATGAAAAATATGGACTTAATCATTTTGGGCTTGAGGCAAAAAGTAATTCACCTCTTCGACTTTGGATCGTATGGGAAGAAGATGGAGTTTGTGGATCTTTGGCAGGAACTGGTTCAAATATCGAAATGAGTTATGGTAAACCATCAACTTTAGTTAGTCAACCTGCACATGCGGCCTATTTTGTATCAACTAGAGAAGAAAAAGATGATGGTACTCATCAAACTAAATGGAGAATAGGAAATAATGCCGGTAATTGGAGCAATGCTTATAAAAGTGAGAGAATGATGCTTGGTTGGGGTAGTAGAAGTGATAGTTGGGTTAATACCTATAATGGTAGTTATCTTATTGTATCACAACGAGCAGTAGATAACTTTGACCAATATCAAAAAGCTTTCATGTATAATTTAGTTGCTGAAGTTGAAGATAACAAAGAAGAAATTTATAATGAAGCTTTAGCTATTCAACCTTATAATATTACTAGTTGGTATAACTTAATAAATACTTATTTAAAAGATGAGACTAAAACATCAAGTGATTATTATCAACTTGCCCAAAGAATAATGGAAAACTTAAAAGAATTTCCTATGCCTATGCATGATTTACTAAAATTAATAGAAGATAAAATAGAAACTGAGAAAGTAAATTATACTAACGATCTTAAAAAATTACTAGTATCTTTAACTGATAGTAAAAATACTAAAAATTATTATCAAGCAGATGCCGTAGGTGATGTAGCAAGATATTTACTTGGAGTTGCTTTAGTAGATGTTGCGAAATTCTCTTTTGATGGAGAGTTCGCTAATAAATTAGTATTACAAGGGTCTTATAAAAATAATAATTCTCCATACGAATATACTTTAAATTATTCTTATGATACTAATGAAAATAAAGTAAGTGATGAAACTAAATGGCATTTAGTAAGTGATGGGGCAGATGCTGATTTATCAAATTTACTTTCAGAACTTGACCCAGAAAAAGACATTGTTATTCATGTTATGGGAACTGATCGAAATAATGTTAATAATCTTTTCTTTATAGATTTAACTAAAGGAGAAAAACCTAAAAATCTTTATGTAAATGATTTAGAAAATAAGATATTTAATACTAATGATAATATGGAATGGAAAATAGAAGGTAGTAAAGATAGTAAGTGGACTAGTTTTACAGAAAGTTCTCCAATACCAGAAAATAATGGTATAACTTCAGTTCTAATAAGAAATAAAAGTCATGGTACTGTTTTTGCAAGTGAGGCAGTCGAAGTTACTTTTGAAAAAGATAAACTTAATGAGAATAGGTCTTATATTCCAATTTCACGCTTAAAAGCCAAAGCATCATCTGAACAATCTGCTCAAGAGAGTGCTTCTAAAGCAATAGATGGTAATAAAAATACTATATGGCATAACTTTTGGTATCAAAAAGATGAAGAACGTTATATAGAAATTGAAATAGATAAAATAACTAGTCTTTCTGCTTTTGATTATGTGCCAAGACAAGATGGGGCAAATGGTATATTTACAAAGACAAAAATAGAAGTAAGTACTGATGGTGTTAATTGGACTTATGTTGATACAGTTACTTGGAAAGATAATTCCCTTACCAAAACTTATGAGTTTGAAGAACCCTTACTCGCAAAATTCATAAGACTTAAAGCTATAGAATCACATGGAGGCTATGCCTCTGCTGCGATGATTAACTTATATGAAGATTTAACTAAAATTAAAAAACCAATCGAAGAGACACAAATTAACTATCAAGCCGATGGTTATGTATATAATGGAAAACTTCATCAACCTCAAGTAGTTATAACTGATAATGAAAAAGAACTTATTCAAAATAAAGATTATAGTCTAAAATATATTAATAATGTTAAATCAGGAGTAGCTACTATAGAAATTACAGGTCTAGGAGAATATGATGGTACAGTAGAGAAAAACTTTACTATTGCTAAAGCTAGTTATCCTTCTATATTACCTAATGATAGTATCGAAGTAAAAGATAATGCTGATGTTTTAGAAGAAGTAGAAGTTTTACCTTCTGGTTGGGAATGGGAAAAACCTAAAACAAAACTAATTGCTGGTAATACTATCGAAGCAACAGCTATCTATCATAATAGAGATGATTATGAGAACTATCAAAAAGTAGTTTTAGTAAATAAAAATAATTCAAATACTAAAACTCCAGTTACTAAAATAAATAATGATAATTCTAATAACCAAGAACAAATATCTAATAGTAATAATATAAAAGAAGAAACAGAAATAATTAATAGTAATAATAATGATAAAGAAGATATTAAAATAAAGAAATTAAAAGAAAAACAAAAAGATAAAGAAAATAAAATAATTAAAAAAGAAAAAACTAAGAAAAACTTTACTTTAATTATTTCGATATGTTCTATCTTTATGGCTGCTTCTATAATAATTAAATATGGTATAATTTCTAGAAAGTCTCTATAAAATATATTAGGTGGTTATATGAAGAAAAAGTTTGATTATTTGCTTTTTGCTTCAGTAATAGCTTTAGTAATATTTGGACTTATAATGATATATTCTGCTTCTAGTATTTGGTCAGAATATAAGTTTAATGATAGTTTCCACTATGTTAAACAACAAGCATTATTTATTGTACTAGGAATTATTCTAATGATTTTTATATCTAAAATAGATTATAAAATATATAATAAAAAAGCAAATATTATCTTAGGTATTTGCTTTTTACTTTTAGTACTTGTACTTATTCCTGGTATAGGTAGTGTTAGAAATGGTAGTAGAAGTTGGTTTGGTATTGGTCCTTTTGGTATTCAACCAAGTGAGGCAGTAAAGATTGCGATGATAATTTTTACAAGTAAATATTTAACTCTTTCTGATAAATATTTGAAAAGTTATAAAAAAGGAGTATTTCCGATACTGGGCATATTATTAGTATTTTTTGCTTTAATTATGTTACAACCCGATTTAGGGACAGGTGTTGTTTTAGTTGTTTCAATTATCGCCCTTTTATTTATTGCGGGAGTCGATATGAAGTTTTTCTTTTTAAGTGGACTTTTAGGTCTAGGAGGTATTGTTGTTTTAATACTAATCGCACCTTATAGAATGGATAGAATAACTTCTTTTATAAATCCTTGGAAAGATCCATTAGGAACAGGTTTTCAAATAATTCAAAGTTTATATGCTATTGGACCTGGAGGACTCTTTGGTAATGGTTTTTTAAAATCAATTCAGAAACATTTCTATTTACCTGAACCTCAAACTGATTTTATATTTTCGATAATCGCAGAAGAATTTGGTGTACTTGGAGCATTCATAGTAGTAGGACTATTCGCCATAATTTTATATAGAGTAATAAAAATATCTTTAGAAATAAAAGATCCTTTTGCAAAATACTTATCTTTTGGGTTAATATTTCAAATAATATTTCAAGCTTCTATGAATTTACTTGTCGTAATTGGTGCGATACCGATAACTGGTGTTACTCTTCCTTTTCTTTCTTATGGAGGTTCTAGTCTTTTAATAACTATGGCAAGTATAGGAATAATTCTAAATATATCAAGGCATATAGAAAAATAGAAGGCTTGTTTTAAATTTTAGTTATGATATAATTATTGTATAAAGGAGGAAGTTAAGATGTCTGAAGAAAATAAAAATAGATTTGAAGAAGAAAATGAGAAAATAAAAAAGGAGATAGATCTTTTGAACGCTTATAATTCACCAATGAGACAAACATCAGGATATGCATTTTATTTGATTATGCTATTTGCTACTTCTGTTTTTGTTTCAACATTACCTATAAGTATTGTTTCTCAAGTGCTTTTGCTTATACCATCAGCAATTGTAGAATATAAATTTTCTCATGTTTTGGAAGATAAATTAAGACATAAAAAAGAAGTAGAAAAAATAGTAGGTAAAAAAAATCCAAGTACAAGGTTAGTATCTGAAGTTAGATATAATAAAATGCTGGAGATTAATTTTAATAATAATTTAAATATGATGTTTTCTATTGTTGATATTATAGAAAATTCTAAAAAGAAGAAGAAAAATAAAGAAAAGGTAAATAATAAGAATATAAATACAAGTAAGAATATTAATATGAATACTAATAATTACAATATTACCTTTGATAATAAAATTAAACCTAAAAAACATAAAACTTATGTTAAAACATATAAAAGATAAAATTAGTTTGTAAAAGTTAAGAAAAATGTCAAAAAAAGATTGACGTTTTTTTTTTTTTTTAGTAGGATAAAGGTATACGAAGGTAGGAGATAATATGGAAAATAAAAGTAAGAAAGTAATAAGTATAGTATTAACAATGTCATTAATATTAGTAATAATAGGAGTAACATATGCAGCATTTATCTATTCAAAAGAAGGAACCAAAGAAAATAAAGTAACAACAGGAAAGATAAACTTTGTCTATAATGAAACAACAAATGGAATAGAAATATCAAATGCATTACCTATGGAAGATGATGAAGGGAAACTAATAAAAGAAACAGATGAAAATGCAACAAGAGGATATTTTGATTTTAATGTAGAAGCAACTCTAGGAGGAAATACAACAATACCATATTATGTCTATGCAGTAGATACAACAGATGCAGAAAATAAATTAGATCCAAAGTATGTAAAGATGTATCTAACAGATCAAAGTGATACCCCTTATGATAATTATAAAGAAGTAGTACCAACATTTGATGATTTAGAAGATATCAAAAGAGAAGATGAAGGAAAAGAAGTAAAAGGAAAACTATTATATCAAGATGTAGCAAATAAAACAGAAACAAAATATTTTAGATTAAGAATGTGGGTAAGAGAAGATTATGATGTAACAGGAGAAGAGAAGACATTTAAATTAAGAGTAGATGTATCAACAGAAGGAGAGATAATACCAAAAGATCAAAAAGCACCAACATGTAGTATAGAGAATGTAAATAAAGAGAACCCAACAAGAGATGAAGATATAACAATGAATATAAAATGTACAGATGAAAGTGGAGTAGTAAAGGCCGATGCTATTTCTAAGGAAGATGTATATTTTACTGGAGGATACTGTACTAGTGACTCAGGAGTTCCGTTTTATGATACAATAAGTTATCAGACTTCATCTATTAACAATGGAACTCGAATAAAAGTTACAATTAATCCAATAGTATTAGGTATGGATGATGAGTATTACGCAACATCTTCTTGGGGATATTGTTTGGGAAATTTTTATAATCTTCACTTACGTTCTTCCGCAGTTACTGATATTAGTGGAAATGAGAATGCTCAGTTAGATTATGGGTTTAAATCTTTAATTACTCGTGACTCTTCCGGCTACAGTTGTGAGCATTGCACTTTATAGAAAAGGATTATCTAACAGCATATCTAAAATCTAATATCCAGTTGAGTGGAGATGGAACATAAAATAATCCGTATACATTTAGGTGATAAAAACATAAAAAAGTTAAAAAACTATGAAATTTGTTTTTTCAAGAGGAAAATGACCAGGAATTTAATAAATTCGCCTAGGGGAATTTGTTAAATTCCTTTTCTTTTTACCTCGAATTTTAAAAATTGGTCGTTTGCACTACTTTTTCTTTTGTGTTAAAACAGGTGTGATCTCTAAGGAAAAGGAGGTGTTATATGATCAAATTAAGAGATTATCCTATGGATTTGTTA